>CALQRR010000093.1 GCA_943333015.1 Chitinophaga pinensis
ATTTATGGAAATGCTGCAACTGAAGAAGGTGTTTCGGTGAAGGCTTTGCCCGACAACGGATTTATCCTTACCGGAGTGACCAACGAAAGTCCGAATGGTGATTATAACATCCGCGTGATTAGGACCGATGCATTGGGCGATACGATCTGGACCAAAACATATGGAAGTTCGGCTTGGGATATTGTGGAAGAAATTGCTGTATTAAGCGATGGAGGATTTGCATTGGCCGCCACAACATACGAGGAACCTTATAATACCGGTACATTTTATTTGCTTCGACTCGATGCCAACGGAAATCTTCTGTGGGAAAATCGCTTAAACAGAGGAACCAATAATTTGGCAAGTAGTGTGGATGAATTGCCCGATGGCAGTCTGCTCCTTGCTGGTCGAGGAAAACTGCCCGGACGAACGGATACCGATATTTTGCTAGTGAAATACTCCCCAACAGGAGATACGCTTTGGTCTAAATTTTATGGCGACTATGAAAATGAATGGGCGGCGGACGTGGCGTATTCCACAGATCTGCGCATTTGTCTAGCAGGGAATAAAACCCAATTCTCAGGAAATACACGTGAATTTCTCATCACGGTAAATGAAAATGGCACTCCCTTAAATGTGAACGATTTTTCGGATAGCCGTCAATTGGAAATGCAATCGGTGAGATTTGTGGAAGAAAATAATTCATTCGTTTTCTCTGCCAATTATCAAGCACCAACAGTCATGCGGGCAACAGTTTATCGCTATACGGTTTTGCTCGATTATTTATGCAGTGCGCCCATGAATGTTCTGTCGAACAGTTATGCTTCCGAAGCCATTGCAGTGCTTGGAAGTTATTTATTAATGACAGGAACGTTCAATCAGGTGGCGCCGGGGGTTAGCAGTTTTGTGTTGATGAATACTACGATGAATTGTCTTTGGAATGATAATGTGACCGTTGGTTTGAACGAAACTGTTGTGGTCAACATCTCTCCGGAAATCTATCCCAATCCAACTGAAGGAAAAATACATGTGGACATCGCCCGTGAACCTTTACTGGTGAGTGTGACAGATTTGAATGGACGTGAAGTTGACCTTTCGTTTAATTACTCCGATGCACGATTAACCATTGCAACCGATGCATTGGAACCGGGGATGTATATGTTGCACTTGCAGCATAAAAATGCGCCTTCCTCCTATCACCGTTTCATCCGAAGTAGATAATTATGAAGAGGTTTTTGAAACGGGTCATAAAGCAGAGTTTGTGGAACCTGCATCTCGATTTAACCCGCAACATGCGCTACGACAGGTATGCGTATCGTTTGTTTAAGTCGTTATTGGAACGTGATAGCAACTGCATTGACATTGGTTGCCACAAGGGAGAAATTTTGGAATGGATGCTTCAGTTTGCCCCTGCAGGTGAGCAGTATGCCATTGAACCGATTCCGTATTTGTTTCAAAATTTACAGCGAAACTTTCCGCAATCCAATGTGCATCTCTTTGCAAATGCACTGAGTGATCATGATGGAAAAGTCAATTTCACCGTGGTTAAAAATGCTCCGGCATACAGCGGCATCAAACAACGGAAATATGCGGTTGAACATCCGGAACTTGAACTGATCGAAGTAGAAGTTCGGCGTCTCGATGACCTGATTCCCACAGGTAAAACGATCCGGTTGATTAAATTGGATGTTGAAGGGGCCGAATTGGATGTGCTCAAAGGGGCAACCCGAATTTTACAGGAATGTCGTCCGTTTGTATTGTTTGAATTTGGACTCGGTTCAGCAGAATATTATGAGGCTTCTCCCGAAGCGATGTTTGGATTGATGCAAGAAAACCGCATGGCTATTTTTGCGCTTAAAGATTGGTTCGGACATCACCGTCCATTAGATTCACAGGAATTTACCCACCACTTTAATCACAATTCAGAATATTACTTCCTCGCTGTTCCAGCGGAAAAAATCTGATTCCAGCAGTCAACAAAAAAGCCGCTGCAACATTCCCATTAGGAACACGGCAGCGGCTTTTTGAATGTTAGATTATCAACTCCCCGAATTCATATCGCTCGGTTCAAGTTTGAAGCTATCTTCTTCTTCCTTGAATTTCATCACTTGATCAAGCGCGTCTGGAACAACATCACTGCAAATGATGACAAATGAGCCTTTGACGGCTGTTGTCAGGGCGTGAATGATTGCTTCTTTTTCGGTTGGGATGACTTTTACTTGTTTGGTAGCATCTATCATCCTAACACCATCGAGCATAAGATTGATGATTTCCTCTTCGGAGCGGCCACGCAGGTTTTTATCCTGACGAATGATGATTTCGTCGAACATTTGTGCTGCTACTTTACCAAGCGCAATGATGTCTTCATCGCGACGATCACCAACACCGGCAATGATTCCTATTTTAGGGGAAGCTTCGACTTTTTCGAGGTATCGGCTGATGGCCATAAAGCCAGCTGTGTTGTGCGCGTAATCGACCATTACCTGAAAATTCCGGAATTGGAACATGTTCATTCGACCCGGAGTTTGTGTAGGAGATGGAATGAATGTTTCCAGTGCCAAACGCATGTCTTCGATTTTGAATCCCTGGAGGAATCCTGCGAGAACAGCTGGTAGGATGTTGTAAATGTTGAACACGGCTTTTCCGGAGAACGTGAGCGGAATGTTGATCACTTTATCGACACGGATTTTCCAGTTGCCTTTGCAGATGGTCACATAGCCATCTTCTACAATAGCCGCATATCCACCGTCGTTGCAATGTTTGATGATACGTGGATTGTTCGCATCGAGGCTGAACAATGCCATTTTACAACGCAACTCACTTTTCATCCCAAATACCAAATCGTCGTCGGCGTTGAGGATGGCGTAGCCGGTTGCATGAACACTCGCCGGCACAACCGCTTTTACGCGTGCCATGTCTTCGAGGGTGTTGATGTCTTTCAACCCGAGATGGTCGGCGGCCAAATTGGTCACAATGGCCATGTCACAGGAATGAAAGCCCAAACCGGCGCGGAGAATGCCTCCACGAGCTGTTTCCAAAACGGCAAAATTCACCGTTGGATCTTTGAGCACAAATTCAGCACTCACCGGTCCAGTACAATCGCCACTCTGGAGCATCCGGTTTTGAATGTAAATTCCATCGGTAGTAGTAAAGCCTACTTTGTAGCCCATCGTCTTGACAATGTGGGCAAGCAAACGTGTTGTGGTCGTTTTTCCGTTGGTACCTGTAACGGCAATAATTGGAATGCGTGCGGAAGTTCCGGGAGGAAACAGCATGTCGATAACCGGCTCGGCAACGTTGCGAGGCAGTCCTTCGGTTGGCGCAATGTGCATGCGAAAACCCGGTGCGGCATTTACTTCGAGAATAGCGCCACCGTTTTCTTTAATCGGCGTGGTGAGATCGGGCGCCATGATATCGATTCCACAAATATCTAAACCGACTATGCGAGCAATACGCTCGGCCATGGAAATGTTGTAAGGATGGACCAGGTCGGTGATGTCTGTTGCGGTTCCGCCTGTACTGAGGTTTGCCGTTGATTTGAGGTGAACAATTTCCCCTTCAGGCAGGACCGATTCAAGGCTGAGATTGTGCTCGCGCAGGATGTTGAGCGTCATCTCATCGACCTTAATGGCGGTGAGCACTTTTTCATGACCATACCCACGCCGCGGATCTTTGTTTACGTCGTTGATGAGTTCTTGAATGGTTTGTACTCCATCCCCTTTAACAGCAGCCGGCGTGCGCTTGGCAGCAGCAACGAGTTTGTAGTTAATCACCAGCAATCGGAAATCGAACCCGGTAATAAAGCGTTCACAAATAACACCCCTAGATACTTTTTTAGCAATTTCGAGTGCATCGAGTGCATCCTGCCAATTGGTAATGTTGATGGTAGCGCCACGGCCGTGATTTCCGCTGACTGGTTTTAGCACAATGGGATACCCTACTTTGCGGATGGCATCTTCGAGATCTTCCTCGTCATAAACAATGTATCCTTTAGGAACCGGAATGGCGGCAGCATCGAGGAGGTTTTTGGTTTCTTCTTTGTCGCAGGCGATGTCAACAGCAATGGAGCTGGTTTGAGAACTGATGGTTGCCTGAATGCGTTTTTGATTCATGCCGTACCCCAATTGCACGAGCGAACGGCGGTTAAGACGAATCCAAGGAATACCGCGTGCTGCAGCTTCTTCGACAATGGAACCGGTTGATGGACCGAGACGTTCTTCTTCGCGGATTTCGCGCATAGATTGAATGTCGGCCTGAAGATCGAATTCTTCTCCGGAGATGAGCGCTTGGGCAATACGCACGGCCGATTTGGCAGCATAAATCCCCACTTTTTCTTCCATGTAGGCAAATACGACGTTGTATATCCCTTCTTCGGAGGTGCTGCGGGTACGACCAAAGCCCACTTCCATTCCTGCGAGGGTTTGAATTTCGAGTGCGATGTGTTCGATCACATGTCCCATCCAGGTGCCACGACGGACACGGTAGAAGAATCCGCCTGCTTTTGTTTCGGAACAGCGGTGCGCATACATGCTTGGAAACATGGCTTCGAGTCGATCGGCAAAACCTTCGATTTTGTCGGTTGGCCGTTCTTCAAGTTCCTCAATGTCAAGCTTCATGACAATGAGTTTATGACGTCTGATTGACCAGTAATTGGGACCGCGCATGGCGCGTATTTCAATAATTTTCATAGATATGGCGTGGGGAATGCTGCCTAAAATAGGTATTATTACTACTTAGCCGGAAGAACGAAGGAAATTTATTGTGAAAGCGATAAAATTGAAGCAGCACGCAGCGAAATAAGGAAGATGCAAGGATCTGAATCAGACGTAGATTGCAAGAGTCCTTTATATGTGCCTGATTGGAAGAATGTGATCGGAAGGATTGAATAACTCCTATACGGCAATTAGAGAAAAAGTTCGGCGTACGAAAAAAACAAGTAGATATTTTAACTGGTTTTCGTGGTGAACAAAGGTGATGTGAAGTTGGCACGGCTGCAATACTGGCAAATTGCTGTAAACAGGTTCCGGAATGCTGGCTTAGCGGTAGAGGCGGTAGCCCGGATCCCATCGGGAGAGGACTATGAGCCGATGACGCGACCGAAGGGAAGCCCCAACCTTTTTGAATGGAATGAAAATACCGGTATTGAAACTACTTTATAATAGGGTGTAATGACTGATTGAAAATGTGCAAAAAACTGTTTATATCCCATGATGCGTTGCGGGCTTGTGGGAGCTCATTCGTTTTAATTTTGTCGGCTATTCATCAATCCTGAATACCATGGTGGCCCCAAAAGGCATTTTAATTTCGATCGGCGGGAATGTCGATAAAGGAACAGCCGACGAGTCGGATTACGAGAAGAGCAGCAAGCTGAATTTTTTTGAGGCGGGTATTCTGAAACGTATTTTGTCAGAAATGAAAGGTATTGATTCGCATGTGGAAGTGATCACGACTGCATCCGAAATACCAGAAGAAGTTGGTCAAAATTACGTGGAGGCTTTTAACCGTCTTGGCTGTAAAAACGTGGGGGTGATTCATGTCAAAAACCGTGAAGATGCTGCGAAACCCGAATATCTGGAGCGTATCAGTAAGGCCGATGGCGTGATGATGACCGGTGGCAACCAGATGCGGCTGACGATGATTTACGGCGGTACGCATTTTCTGGAAATTCTGCATGAACGGTATCAGAATGAAGCGTTTGTGATAGCTGGTACAAGTGCTGGTGCGATGGCAATGTCGAACACGATGATATACGAGGGGGCGAGTCACGAGGCGTTGTTGAAAGGCAAAGTGAAACTCACCACCGGACTGGCGTTTATTCAGAACGTGATTATTGATTCGCACTTTGTGAAACGTGGTCGTTTTGGCCGTTTGGCACAAGCTGTATGTAGCAATCCTGGCTGCATTGGTATTGGTTTAGGTGAAGACACCGGCGTATTGGTGCGCAACGGCAATGAGATGGAAACAATTGGTTCGGGTCTGGTGCTCATTTTTGACGGTCACGAAATTCGGTATTCCAACATCGCAGATATTGAAGACGGAATGCCCGTTTCGATAGAGCATTTGGTGGTTCACGTGCTTGCAAAAGGGAATCAGTACTTTTTGAAGGAACGTAAATTTCAACATATACGCTCGGAATTGGCTGCAGGATAATCTGCCCTAATTTAAGTTATAGAAAAGGCCTGCCAGTGTGATGAAAATCAGATTGAGCAGGCTTTTTAAGTACATTGCCGTGTTTATTTCTATGCAATGTCTATACGTCTGATCGCGTTTGCTTTCCTATCCTGCTTTTTTACATTCTCAGCCCACGCGCAACGCGGCAAACAGGGAAACATCAGCCTGACCCAAACAAGTCCGGGACCAAATTATACGGTAAATGAATACACCCGTTTACTTGCTGATGCAACTGCCGGACAAACCACACTGACGGTTTTAAATGCTTCGTTAAATACCAATAACCGCTTTCCTGCCGCTTTGGGAGCAGGTGATTTGTTGCTGCTCATTCAAATGCAAGGTGCATCTATTAGCACACCTGATGATAGCACGTATGGAGCTGTTACCAATTACAATGGCTCCGGAAATCAGGAATGGATTGAAGTCCGGTCGATAGATGCCTCCAATAATACCATTGAACTTTCTTGCGGATTGCAGAAAAATTATATGGCCTCCGGACGTGTTCAGGTGATTCGCGTGCCGCGGTATAACACGCTAACGGTTCAAAGCAATGCACGGATTACGTGTCCTGCCTGGAATGGTTCTACCGGCGGCATTGTTGTCATTGAAAC
>CALQRR010000094.1 GCA_943333015.1 Chitinophaga pinensis
ACAAAGCAAAACCATTAGGCGCAATGGTTGTACCTGCTGGAATTTGCCATTTGGTTGGGTTCGTTAGGTTATCGCTCAGAAAAAAACCGCCAATGTTGATAGCCGCAGCCGTTGGATTATACAGTTCGATCCAGTCTTCATATGCACCATAATCATCTGGAAACGCACTAACATTGGAGCAGGAGAACTCGTTAATCACGACCTGACCCGAAAGTTTCATCGTACTGAAAAGCAGAATGATACCTGACAATACGAGTATTCGTTTGAGCATATCCAAGGAATTCATTTTAAACAAGTCTCAAATTTAAACATTTGAACCTTCTTTTCAGAAAAATAAACAGGACCTCTTACTTATTCAGAGTCTTTATTCTGTTTGATTTTATTGTTGGAAATAGTTTGATGTGGATAGATCTCTTTGCACGAAGCCTAATAGAGAACATTATGCTGTATTTGAACGCTAATTCTTACGGATTTCTCTACGCATTCAAATGATTTGCACCGGTTCAATTTCAGTATGCTCTCATTGTAAAAACCTTCTTTTTTAGGAATAGCTTTTACTCCTCAATAAGAACTCCCATTTTTCCCATTTGATAGTCGCGCATTGCCTGAAGTAATTCGGTTTCATTGTTCATTACAAATGGTCCGTGACTCGCCATCGGTTCATTCAAAGGCTTGCCACTCATAAATAACATTCGCGTATTTTCAACTGCTTCAAAGCGAACTTCAGTGCCATCTTTTTTAAATAAAATAGCATGGTGTTTTTCGGCAATCCCATAATCATCTATGCGGACTTTCCCATCCAGCAAATATAAAAACGCTTCATGATCTTCGGGAATGGTAAGTGCAATGGAGCCTCCGGCTTTTGCTTCAAGAGTTGCTGCATTGACTTCTGTTGCTGTGGGAATGGGGCCACTTAGGCCCAATAGCTTTCCTGAGACTACATGGACGTGAATTTTACCATCTGGTGAGTGCGTCGATGGTGTGTTTTCTGCATCGAGTGGATGGTATTCGGGAGGATTCATTTTTTGGGCAGCAGGTGTATTTACCCACATCTGAATGATTTCCTGCCGGCTTCCATGTGCGTGAATATCGTGTGGTGGTCTTTCGCTGTGTATGATGCCCATCCCGGCATTCATCCATTGAACACCACCGGCATAAATTATACTGTTGTTGCCACGGCTATCGCGATGGTGCACTCCGCCTTTAAAAATGAATGTCACAGGAGAAAAACCACGGTGCGGATGTGGACCAACGCCTTCATTTTTCAAATCCACCTCTTCCGATATAGGCATATTGGCATGATGCAGCAGGAGAAATGGATCGGGATAGTCGACTTGATGAGATGGAAACGGCTGGCGAACACGGAGTTTTCCCATCGGATATTCCTCAGCATACAAGAGGGCTCTGACACTGCGAATTTTATCGTTTTTCATAAGGCTTCTTCCATTTTTAATCTGAATGAAAAGCATCATTCCCGCTGTGTTTTTTGTTCGGTAACGCACAGACTGTTCGGCTGGAAACAAATGTAAAGGTTTCGCAATCACCGTTTGAAATCGAGTTCTGCGAACTGACCTCTCTAAAGGGAAGAGCTTGGATTCGGAGCATTGTCTATATTTGCCGCGAAACCTATTCTATGAAAAGTATCAACCTTCTTTTTAATGTCATCCTCACAGTCGCTGTAGTAGTCTTATTTGCACTACATTTTTCTTCTAAAAAGCAAGGAGGCATTACCGCTGTTGCAGGAGCAGCAGTAACTTCCGGTGAGCTGAATGTGGTCTTTTTTAATTCCGATAGTCTGATGGATCAGTACCAGATGTTCAAGGATGAACGGGCAATCATGGAGCAAAAGACGAAGGATGCAGAGAGCCGTCTTATTGGAGAACAAAAAAAGTTTGAAAAAGAGGCGAATGAATTTCAACAGCGCGCCCAGTTTTTGACCATCACCGATAAGGAAGCAAAGCAGGAAAAGCTGTACCGCGAGCAACAACGTTTGATGCAAATGGAACAAACCCTTTCATCTGATCTTCAAAAGGAAGAGGCAGAAGTGAGCAAACGGATATTCGATACCATTGAGGTTTTTCTGAAAGATTACGCGAAGGAAAATAATTACACATACGTGCTTTCCTACACCCGTGGAGGAGGAATCTGGTATGCCGACCAATCGCTGGATGTGACACCGGCCATCTTGAAAGAACTCAACGATCGGTATAAAAACAGAAAAGCCGAATGATTAAATCATCCGGCTTCATTTCCGTGGTGCCCAGAACAAGACTCGAACTTGCACAAGCTGAGCTCACTACCCCCTCAAAGTAGCGTGTCTACCAATTTCACCACCTGGGCATTGATGGGGCAAAAATAGAAAAAAGATCTGTTACGCAAATGCCTGCAACACTTTTCATTTGCGGAATGCCTGGCAGTGGCAAATCTGCCATGGGGAAACGTCTTTCCAACAGACTCTTATGGAGATTTTATGATCTGGATGATTTTATAAAAATTCAATCTGGCTCTGATCCCGCAACGCTCATCAATACTTTGGGAGAAACAGCATTCCGCTCCATTGAGGCGGAGGCTCTTCGCGCTGTGCCGCGTGATCAACCCCTCATCGTATCATGCGGTGGTGGAACGCCCTGTTTTCATGAAAACTTGGCATGGATGAAAACGCAAGGCGATGTGCTCTTTATTGATATGCCGCTGATCTCCCTGCAGCAACGAATACTGCAATCTGATGGTCTTCAGAAACGACCATTATTGGGAAATTCACCCGCCGAAGTCTTGCTTAAACTAGAGCAAACCTGGTTAAAACGGGAACCCTTTTTCAAACAGATTGACTGGTGGGAAAATGGATTATCGCTGAAGGTATCGCACCTCGAAGCAGAAGTGAAGCGCAGAATGAATCTGTGAAAAGATCATTGCAATAAAACAGTAACCTCCGTTCCGTTTACTTCCACCTGAACATGTTCTTGTAAAGTGGTTGAAAGCGAAAGGCCGATATAATCTGCTTTTACAGGAAAAAAATTGTGACGCCTGTCGATGAGCACACAGGTTTGCACTGCATGCACTGGATATTGGAGGAAGTGTCGGAGTGCGTAGGCAAGTGTTCTTCCTGAATTTTGAACATCATCGATCAGGATTAATGTTGCATTTTTCAATTGATCCGGGTTGATATCTGTTTGTACCGGTTGGTCAAGGGGTTTCTGTTTGTTTAGTTGTACCGAGAACACGTTCAGATTTTTACCTGAAAATTGGTTGAGGTATCCAGCAATGATCTCGGCAATAGCAAATCCACTTGACTGAATTCCAGCAAGTACAAGTACTTCTTCGTCACTATTACGTTCCAGGATTTCGAGTGCAATCCGTTGAAGTTTCTGATGTGCTTTGTGGGAATCAAGTATCTGAGAGGACATGTTTTTCTTTCTGAACGACGAAAATACAAAGTGTTTACGCGATTCCGGTTACCTTTGTCCTAAGTTGTTATGATTCAACGTTTTTGCCTAGTTGTTTTGCTGTTCCTGATGTATAGTCCGGATCGTTTGCTCGCTCAGGATCAGATATTTCTGCGGAGTGGCGATGGTATTTTGGATTGTTATATCATGAGTGTAAACGATTCTGTTATCGTTTTCCGTACGCTCGATCCCAATGATACGAATGAGTACGAAATTCCCTATGCCGATACTTACGGCTTCTTAATGGAAGACCTCAGTCACCTGCAGAATTCTGACTTTTTGCCCAAATTCAGTCTCCTCTTTAGCCATCCCAAGAAACGCCGTCACCCCCAATTTTCAGTTGATAAAGGCATGTTGTTCCGCTTAAAGAACGATACCATGTTATTGCCACGTCGAGGGCGCATTACTGCGCTTACACCCGATAGTATTCAATTGGAAATCAAGCGTAAACGTGTGCTTGAGCGGCTTAGTTTTTCACTGAACGATATTGAAATGTTTGGGTATACCACGATGTGGACAGAAATTGCAACACTTATTGTTATTCCAACGTCCTCTGTTAAGGAAGGTACATTGCAGTTTTACAGACAAATGACGCTCGCTCATGGATGGAGTTGGGAGGTGAAATCTGTTCTTGAACAACCGGTACCATTGAGAAAAATGAAACGAAAATTTCGTCCTGGTCAATTGCTGAAACTTCCGAAATCGGTCAAGAGAAAGACTCCCCGTGATAAGTGATGGTATGGAGCAATTCCTTTAAATCCTCCACTTTGTTGGGATACCCAAGTTTTTCGTACGCCGTAATAAGGTTGCGCAATTGCCGCTGAATGATTTCCACATTGCTGCAACTTTCGTAAAAAATGCGGTTCGGTTCCAGTTTTAATTGTTTCAGAAACGTATCAATTTCCCGTCGACTAAAAACAGCTCCTTTGCTAAAGGGGTTGATGTAAAACAGAATTGGCTCCTCGTCGTCCGGAGTGTCACGAAGGGTATATTCATCGCGGTACGCCAAAATAAAATGTTCTGGCAAGTTGACTCCATAAATGGGGATATTCAATCCTTGAGCAATGCAGGAATATAGAATACTCAACAGCAGTGGATTGCCCCGATGACTTTCCAATACATTGTTGATGTAGGAGTTCTGCGGAGCGTGGTAATTACTTGTATTACCCGTGAAATTGTACACATCAAACAAGATGTGATTGATCACGCGTA
Source organism: Chitinophaga pinensis (assembly GCA_943333015.1). Taxonomy (GTDB): domain Bacteria; phylum Bacteroidota; class Bacteroidia; order M30B66; family M30B66; genus CALQRR01. Next base: position 4,656 of record CALQRR010000094.1, read on the forward strand.
CTTTTTCAAATGCGGTGAGGTTGGGATTTAACTCCAGCCAGACATCTTTCCGTATCAGCTCAATTTGGTGGCGGATGTTTTCTTCATCCAAATCCGGATATTGATACCTCGCAATCAAGATGGTTCCATGCAACAAATCGATACCTCCCGTTGCTGCCCACAGTTTAAGTTCTTCCTGCGTAGCATTAAACTGAATGGTTTGAATGATATCCTCAATTCGACTCTGAAGTGTGTTATTGAAGGTTGTTTCCCAAACGTCTTCCAATGCTGGAATAACCTCATTGCCTAGTGACAAAAGCCGATTTCGTATTTCGCTGAATATCTCCTCATCCGGATCTTCCAGAAGCAGAATCATCGCACGAAGAGATTTTTCCTGTGATTTTTCCATCAGGCACTTAATCGGTCTAAAACATTCATCACTAATGTATCAATCATGGTTTTGTGATCTTCAGCATAATCAAGTGTGGCGCGGTTTGCTATGATGGCGCAAACTGTCGCTGCCCTATGACCTAACAAGCGTGACAAGCCATACAAAGCGGAGGTTTCCATTTCAAAGTTGGAGATTCTCAATTCGCCCATTGAAAACCCCATCATGCGTTCGTTTAAATCGGCAATCGCAGGCGTGAGACGAAGCGTTCTGCCTTGCGGACCGTAAAATCCACAGGCGGTGGCTGTAATTCCTAAAATGCATCCCGGGCTTAATTTCTCAAGCAAAGCAGCGTCTGCTTCAACAAGATATGGGCGGTTTATTGAATCGGGTAATTGAAGTTGCTTTAGAATGCCATCTAAAATTATTTGTTCCCTTTCATTTTCAGTGAACTGATAAAAATGCAACAAGCCATCGAATCCTAATCCATGTGAACTTGCCACAAAACTACCCACTGGTATTTCTTTAATAATAGTGCCCGAGGTGCCTATTCTAACAATGTCGAGCGACTTAAGATCCGGTTTAATTGTGCGTGTTTTTAGATCGATATTCACAAGTGCATCCAACTCATTCATGACAATATCCAAATTGTCGGTGCCTATTCCTGTTGAAACTACGGAGATTCTTTTCCCTCGATAGCTTCCGGTATGGGTTACAAATTCACGGTTTTGAACTCGACATTCAACAGAATCGAAGAATCGTGAGATGGTTGCAACACGCGCCTGATCTCCCACTACTATTACATTATCAGCAATTTGCTCGGGAAATATTTGAAGATGATATATGCTTCCATCAGGATTTATAACCAATTCAGAACTAGGTAGTGTCTTCACGTATGTTTGCTTATTTTTGTACGAATTCAAAGTAAACATTCTGCATGAACACTACAAAAAAAATCATCCTTGTTCCTATCGACTTTTCTACACAGAGTCTGATTGCATTAAATCATGCCGAAGAGATGTCGCGCGCCTTCAAAGGAGAGATTTATATATTACACGTTTCTGAAGAACAGAGCTTGATTTCAAGTTTGTTTTCAAGTGACCATCAGGACAAGATGCACGAAGAAGTTTGGAAGAAAATGAGTGAACTCGCTCTTTCAAGTGAAACTAGAAGCAACGTCCGCACAACACCCCTGGTTGCCAGTGGTAAAATATATGAGGAAATTGTTCGCTCAGCCGAATTGGTGGGTGCCACGTTCATCATCATGGGAACTAATGGATCTGAAGGCAAACGAAAACGTTTCATTGGATCCAATGCACTCCGCGTTGTTCGTGAATCACGTATTCCGGTTATTTCGATTAAAGGTCAACCGGCCTACAACGGCATTCGTTCTATCGTTTTACCGTTGGATCTTACCAAAGAAACGCGCGAGAAGGTGAATAAAGCCATTGAGTTTTCAAGGTATTTTAATGCAACCATTCACGTGTTCTCCGTTTTTCTAACCGACAACGAAGAGGTTGTTACCAAGCTACAGCTTCAAATGGCACAGGTGAAAAATTTCCTGAGCAAAGCCAATGTGGAGCATACCATAGAGATGATTATTGCAGAGAATAAAAGCGATGGTCTTGGGCAGGAAGTTATAAGATTTGCCAAGCACGTCGATGGAGATCTGATTATGATCATGACCCAGCAAGA
>CALQRR010000095.1 GCA_943333015.1 Chitinophaga pinensis
TGCTTTATTAATCAGCGTGGCGACATTTTACAGCCGCAACCATACTGGAAAGCCGCCGTCCTTAAAGGAGATATTCATCTTAATACATCCCGCACACTGTTTTCGTATACGGGAGATTTATTAGGGCGAACTGCATTTTTTCTGTCTCTATGGCTCTTTGGAGCTCCGTTTATTCTTCGTTGGCGTAACCGTAGAAAATCCGGTTGATTGTCTTTGTCTTTCGTATTTTTGCCCCGCCTGAAACATAAATTTTTCTTTTTGTATGGATGCTTTTGATGTTGTCATTATTGGTGCTGGTCCTGGTGGATACGTAGCCGCAATCCGTTGTGCCCAATTGGGAATGAAAACGGCTTTGATTGAACGCTACGCTACACTGGGAGGAACCTGTTTAAATGTTGGATGTATTCCTTCCAAAGCGATGCTCGATTCTTCAGAGCATTTTTACAATGCGGGCCACACGTTTGCAGAGCATGGAATTCAGCTCAAAGATCTGAAAGCGGATATCACCCAAATGGTCAAGCGCAAGGACGAAGTTGTTGCTCAGACGGTTGCCGGGATTGATTATCTGATGAAGAAAAACAAGGTAACCGTGTTGCATGGACATGGGTCATTTGTAAATGCAAGCACTATCCGAATCACGAAAGACGATAAGACGACAACCGATATTCAGGCAAAAAATACCATCATCGCCACCGGATCAAAGCCATCTTCGGTGCCCGGTGTTGTGATAGATAAAAAGCGTGTCATTACTTCCACAGAGGCGTTAAATCTTAAGGAGATTCCCAAGCATCTGATTGTTATCGGTGGTGGCGTTATTGGGATGGAATTAGGTTCGGTGTATGCACGACTTGGATCCGAAGTTTCGGTGGTTGAATACACGGATACCATTTGTGGCAGTTTCGACAGTTCGATGCGCAAAGAGTTGCAAAAGGTCTTGACGAAAATTGGTTTCAAATTTTATCTCCAGCATAAAGTAACGGGAGCCGAAACCAAAGGAAAAACTGTTACAGTAACTGCCGAGTCATTGAAAGGCGGGGAGAAGGTTGAACTTAAAGGTGATTACGTTCTGGTATCGACAGGACGTCGGCCTTATACCGATTCTCTTGGTCTTGAGAATGCGGGGCTTTCGGCCGATGAGCGTGGAAAGATTCCGGTGAATGAAAACTGTCAAACGGCTGTCCCATCAATTTATGCCATTGGTGATGTTGTTCGTGGAGCAATGTTGGCGCATAAAGCGGAAGAAGAAGGGACCTTTGTTGCCGAATGGATTGCCGGACAGAAGCCACACATCAACCACCTGCTTATTCCGAATGTTGTTTACACATGGCCAGAAGTTGCCAGTGTTGGCTATACCGAAGAGCAATTGAAAGCAGACAAACGTGCATACAAAACAGGAAGTTTTCCTTTTAAAGCATCCGGGCGAGCACGTGCAAGCATGGATACCGATGGACTGGTTAAAATGCTCGCTGATGCAGAAACGGATGAGATTCTGGGTGTGCATATTATCGGTCCACGTGCAGCCGACATGATTGCCGAAGCTGTTGTTGCCATGGAATTCCGGGCTTCTGCCGAAGACATTGCCCGCATCAGTCACGCGCATCCTACCTATACAGAATCGACGCGGGAAGCCGCTCTTGCTGCCACGGGAAACCGGGCTATTCACATTTAAAAAACAAAAAAAGGGGACAAGTAATTGTCCCCTTTTTTATGGAAGGTCTAATATTCCTTTAGTTTTTAATTACCCGTTTGCTGATCGTTTTTCCGTTTTCGCTCGCCTGAAGGAAATACAATCCTGCAGGAAGTTCGGTCATATCGATACGAACCGGTTTCTGAGCATCTACTGTAATTCCGTCTTTAGTCAGAATCAATCGCCCTTGCATATCGTGCAGTTCAATGATTGGATTGACGAAGTTATCTGGATCTAAGCGGATGTCGATGGTTGAAACAACCGGATTTGGGCTAATGACCATATCGGTTTCCCAAAGCGTAGGAAGGTTTACTACTTCAATGTTGGAGTACATGAATTTTCCATCATAATCCACTTGCTTCAAGCGGTAGTAGGAAACTCCTGAATGCGGTGTATAATCAAAGCTTCGGTAATTGATCGTTGAGTTGCTGTTTCCGCCACCTGACACCCGACCGATTTCACTGAAATTAACCGCATCCTTGCTGGATTCGATACTGAAATAATCATTGTTGGTTTCTGATGCGGTGGTCCATTCCAGCAGCACATCGCCATTCACTGGACTCGCTCCAAAATGTACCAGATTCACAGGAAGTGGATTTTCGGTTGACGTAGATCCTAGTGTGAAAGGGCTAAAGCTGGAAATTGAACCACTGGAAAGGATTGTTCCTACACTGGTATTTCCTGTTGTTCCACCATTGCCATGATCTTTCCAGGTGCTGCCATTCCATCGCGCAACGCGCAAGTCTCCGAGTGCCGTTACACCACAACTTGGGGCGTTCCAGCTCATCGTTACCGAAACACTGGAAGAGCCGTTTGTCCGGTCAAGAATCCAGTATTCGCAATGGCTTAAGTGGTCGATGGACGGATCTTTAGATGTGTGATCATAGGTGCCATCAGAGTCGCCCATGTAAAACTCAGCCGTAAAATGATCTCCTGTACTCGCAGGGGCAGAGATGCCAATAGATCGGTAGTAACCGCTTTTGCCAATTGGAAAGGTGAAAGCATCGTTTCCTTCTTTACGAACTGGTCCGGATACATAGCTACTGTTTGAAACACTGCTTACTGTAGCATTATCAAGAATTTTCAAAAGATTGCTTGAGGAACTCACCAAGTTACCAGCGGAAAGTGTGAGATTATTGCTGATCAGTGTTGTGACATTTAGCGTGGCATTGTTCGCGCTTTTGTTGATGGTCAGATTGTAAAACTCCGGCAGTTTGGCGGCATCTCCATTGATAGACTGCGCGCCTGTTCCATCCAAAGTTACACGACCTCCATTGCTTGCAAAAACGATCGCAGTGGTTGAGCCTACGGTAGAAATGTTTTTCTTAAATGAACAGTTTACATTGTAAGCTGGAAAGAGCGTGAATGCTGTTGTTTGGCTAAATGTTACATTTTCGTTAAACGTATCACCTGTAGAACCTGCAAGGATAAATGATCCTGTTCCGGAATTTGAAATGCTGGTGGTGCCATTGAACACATTTCCTCCATTTGATAAGTTGAAACCAGCTCCCGTTTTACTGATTGTGGTATTGCTGTTAAACGTGGTGCCATCGAGGTATACATTGTCACAAGTGAACGTAGTATTGCCATTGAATTCAGAGCCTTCCGAAAGGTATAGTTCCACATTGGAGCCAAAACTTGTGAGCGACTGACTGGTAGAACCAAGCTGTACAAAATGTGCAAGTCTTAAGTCGCCAGAAGTAAATCCAGAAGCACCGATGTTGATTGTCTTACCACTAGCCAATGTAGATGTTCCCCCGTTTTGACCGAAACGGATACCTGTTCCTCCGCCCACACAGTTTACTTCGATGTTACCATTGAAGGTATTTCCTGCTGAGCCATATGCTAGATTAATCAACCCCAATCCAGAATTTTCAAGGACCAGGTCATTGCTGAATGCATCTGGGTTTGTATTACCCAAGAGGAGTTCTCCGTCACCTAAATTCACAATTGAAACAGTTGATCCAAAGGAATTTCCTCCGATACTGTAATCTGAAAGCGGACCATTTTTCGTGATGGAAGCAATGGCATTAAACGCTGTTCCGTTGAGGTAAATACTTGGGGCAGCGAAAACCACATCGCCATTGAATATATTACTTGTCTCAAGCACAAGGGAGGCCGCATCAATAAAATCAATAAGCGATTGTGCAGTTGAGCCTGTTTGTGTAAATCCTCTCAGCGTCAAATCTCCGTTGCTGAAGCCGGAAGCTCCAATGGTAATGGTTTTTCCATCAGCCAGTGTCGCTGTTCCTCCATTTTGACCAAACTTAACACCTAAGCTGGAATTGCTAGAGTTCACAATTAAGTCACCGTTGAATTGATTTCCTGAAGATGTCTGAGCAAGTTGAATAGATGAGCTTCCTGAGCAGTCGAGTGAAAGATTACCATTAAAGATATCTGCATTGGTGCCACCCAGAATTAAACGCCCCGATCCCGTATTAGCAATCCGAGTTGTGGAAGCAAACGTGCATCCTCCAGCCCCTGTGTTGTCTGTTGATCCTCCTTTTGTAATGGTCGCAGAGCTACCAAAGGAAACGCCACTAAGAAATACTTGAGGAAAGGTGAATGTACAGGATGCGTTAAATGTAGTTCCTGTTTCAAGATAGAGGGCAGCCGAGCCTGTTGCAATATTTAACGTTTGGGCAGTACTTCCCGTTTGAGTGAAGCCACGTAGGCGAAGGCTTCCAGCTGTAAATCCGGATGCGCCTACGGTAAGTGTTTTAGTGCTTGCCAGACTCATTGTTCCTCCCGATTGTCCGAAACGAATTCCTTTACTTGAGCCTGTCGAATTTACCTGAATGTTTCCGGCAAATGTCGTTCCTGTGGCTACGTGGCCAATGAAAACGGTGCCACTACCAGAATTGGTAAATGTAGATGTGGAGTTAAAGCTGTCTGGATTGGATACGCCAAGAATGAAATCTCCAGAACTGGTCCCACGGATCGTCGTGGCGCCATTAAAGGTGTTACCACCAAGGCTTTGGTTGTTGCCTGCGCCAGATTTTGTAATAGAGGTTACGCCAGCGTATGTTGATCCATTAAGATATACTTGAGGGGCAGAGAATGTAACGGCTGCACTAAAGGAGCAGCCCGACTCAAGGTAAAGGGCTGATGTTCCTGTAAGTGTCAATGTTTGTGCTGTGGTACCTGTCTGTGTTAGTCCTTTTATTCTCAAATCTCCCACTGTAAAACTTCCAATGCTGAGAGTTTTTCCGCTTGCGAGGGTGGACGTTCCTCCGTTTTGACCGAGTCGGATGCCAAGACTTGTTCCGGATGCATTAAATGTAATGTTGCCGTTGAAGCTGTTGCCTGTGGCTGAATTGGCAGCTAAAATTAATCCGGCTGCTGTTGTTGAAAAAGTAACGTTGTTTGCATACGTGTCGGATGAAACATTGGAAAGGGTGATATTCCCAATTCCGGTGTTGGAGAGACTGAAAGTTGAATTGAATGTATTGCCACCGGTGGAGATATTATCCGTTGCACTCGTTTTCGTAAGGGCCACGCTGCCATCGAAAGTACTTCCGTTGAAATACACATCTGAAAGACTTCCCGATATACCAGAACTAAGCGTTGTACCTGCAAATGTACCGGAGGCACCTGTGATAAATGATAGATTTCCGTTGGAGATTGATCCGCCATTGAATGTGGCGGTGCCGTATAAAACGAGTGTAAATGCAGACAAATCCAGAGAACCTGAATTCATCGTGAAATTATTCAATCCGGATATTTCTTCAAATACCGGATTGTTGGTTTGGTTACTGATGGATACATCATCACCGATATCGGGAATTCCAGCAGGTGTCCAGTTGTTGGGTTCGCCCCATTGGGTGTTTACAGAACCGTTCCAGACATAACTGGTCGCATTTACCGAGACCGACAGCGCACACAGGATCACCCATAGCAGTTGCTGCACTGATTTCGTAAAGTAGGAGTAGTTGTCTCGTTTCATAGCATTCAGAATTTTATTACTCTGAATCTTACTACTTAAAGCCCTTTGAAGTTGCAGTATTACCAAGGCTTGTAGGTAGGCTACTTACCGCTGCAAGGAAAAGACGAGAACTTGAGATATTTTCACCTGAATTTCGCAGGATTGTATGAACGCCGGTGCTTTGAGGTTTTCTAAAAGGTCAAATGGAGACGTAAGAATTTACGAAATGTTCGGTTTTCATCTGCAAAATCACACCCTTATTACGAACCTTTCACGGCTATAAGTGCTGCCACTTATGCCTGAAAATCAACCCATTTACCGTTGTCTTTGATCAATTGGATGAGTTCATCCACGGCGTGTTCGGCAGGCACATTTCGCTTAACAACTTCTTTGCCTTTGTACAAGGTGATTTTCCCAATACCAGTACCTACATAGCCAAAATCAGCATCGGCCATTTCTCCAGGGCCGTTGACAATACAGCCCATGATCCCGATTTTTAACCCTTTCAAATGATCGGTCCGTTTCCGGATTTTAGCAGTGGTTTCTTGTAAGTCGAACAAGGTGCGTCCACACGAAGGGCAGGAAATATATTCGGTACGCGAGATCCGAACGCGCGCAGCTTGTAAAATGCCGAATGCAGTTTGATTGACTTCCCGTAAAGCGGGGCTTTCTTTTTCTGCACTGAGCCAGATCCCATCACCCAATCCATCGATGAGTAATCCACCAAAATCAGTGGCAGCAGCTAATTGGAACGCTGAAAGATCTTCCAAGGCATAGCTCCGATTCACGATGACGGGCGATTGTATTTTCTGATCCATAAGCATCACCAACAGGCGACGCAATTCAGGCATCGCATGCGTATTGGTTGTGGAAGCCACCAGAATAGCGTTCGAATCGAGACGCAATTTCTCCAGAAAAACAGAGGTTAAATCCAGTAATTCAACCCGTATAAATTTGGAGTGTTCTTGCGCAACGCGGTTATTGAGGTAATCGGAAGCAGACAGGACCGGGAA
>CALQRR010000096.1 GCA_943333015.1 Chitinophaga pinensis
CGCGATGTATACGAAACCGTCAATTTAAGCGACGATAGTGCCGATGTGGTGGTCTATAAAAAGCACTTCAACATGGCCGAATTGCAGACCAAATTCCGCACAAAAGTTCTGGGGAAAGAACTCTTCCTTTTCTCCCTGCTACAAGCCAATAGCTCTTCCCGTGTTTGGTCACCCATTACCATCACCGACGAACGCGCCTACATCCGTCAGTACACCTCCGAATTTGAAATGTACTATGCCATTCGGCCAGGCTATCTGATCAATGCGTATTACGGGTTTGAACGCACATTGGGCAACTACCTCACTGACATCAACAACGAAACATTGCGGCCACGTAATCAAACAGGTCAGGGCATTGGCTGCGGAATGGACATCGACCTTGGACGCAACACCCGTTTGTATATCCGTCATCGCTGGTATGCGTTTGAGGACAAAAGTTTTGAACTGGATCATTTTCATGGACGGGAGCTGACCGTTGAACTAAAGGCATTTTTCTGATGAAGCGCATTATTTACTCCACCCTGATTCTGACCAATCTGCTGGGCATTCTGAACACAATTCAGGCTCAGGACGAAAAGAAAATTTCGTTCAACGGATCAGCACGCTCCATTTTTTATGGAGACAAACTCACGCAAGACACAAGCGCCATCGACACCGTTACCGTTCCGAAACTCAACAGCGGACATGTATTGGTCGATTTAGGAATCAACATCCGCCCTAACAAAAGCACTGAAATCCTCGCGATGGTTCGTCTGCGAAACGATTACGGTGGATTTTGGGGCTCGGGCGTGACCTTCGACTTACGTCAGATGTATGTGAAAGGTGTGATTGGCGGCATTGTCAAATACCAGCTCGGCGATTTCAATTACCGTCTCACCCGCTACACCCTTTGGAATTCCGATCAGGAGGTCATTTCCAATACGCCGCAAGCCTTTCAACAACAAACAGATCTGATCAACTACGACCATTTTTATTCCGCCGATCATTCCTGGAGACAACAAGGGGCATCTGTTGGATTCGGATTGGTGTTTAACAGGTTTATCCAAGAGCTGCAGGTAAACGCCGTTACAACACGTGTAAAGCCAAGCGATTTTGCTCAAACCAGCGACCGGTTGTTTTCGGGTGTCAATATCCAACTCGTACAAAGTAAATACCTCGAAGCAGGGTTCAATTATGTGAACATGTATGACGTGCCCGGCACATCAAAAAATACGGCAGGCTTTCAAAATCCGGTGTATACAGGAACACTTCTGGCGCATTACGGAACCAAAAACTGGGAGGCAAAACTCGATGGTGAACTGGGGAAATCCCGCACTCATTTTAAGAATGATCTACTCGCTCCCGATTGGAAAGATCGTTTCATGGATGGAAGTGTATCGATCACTCAAATGCGCACGGGTCTTGCCTTCACCGTTAATTCGAAATTTGTTGGCGCTGCTTTCCGTAGCCCTGGAGCTCAAACCAAACGACTCGATTACAATGGATTGCCTCAAGCCTACCAGCGCATTACCAGCAACCAGGATTTACGGCAGCTGACCATGCTCGACCTGATGCGGGAATCCTCCTTTTACAACCTGCAGTTGCGTCCATACCTCATGGAATTTGCGCCACGGTATGACAACATCAGCCCTTATGGCGACGCAACACCTAACCGTCAGGGATTTTCCTTGAAATTGAAATATGCGAAAAAGGATGTTCCTGTAACGGCAGAACTGACGCACAGTCAACTTCAGGAAGTGCGCGGAGAAGGGACATTAACACCCCGTAAATTCAACAGAAATACGCTGACGGTGGATGCCCGTGTGAATGAATTTTTCAAAAGCTGGAAAAAGCAAATCCACTTTACTTTAAGCTACCGCGATGATCAAACAGCCCGTGCCGGAGAAGATTTGGTGAAAGCAGTCGACCTGAAAACAAATTGCATTGCTTCTGGTTTAGAGATTGAAGTCCTGAAAGGGTTTGATGTTTTACTTGGAATTCAGCAGCTTACCTACAAAGGATTTGATTACACCGCTGTCCGGAACACGTATTCGGAGATTTTTAATTTTACAGAATACGCAGTCGATGGACAAGAAACCCTGCAAGCGATCGGTGCTCGTTACCGGTTTAGTGAAAAGACATTCTTAAGTGCACAGCTCAATCAGTTTCATTCTAAAAATGCAACGAGTTCACTTCCCGATTATTCGATCAAGCAATTCATGCTTTTGTTCCAAATGAAGTTCTGACGATGAAAAACAATAGTTTATTTTCCGCTTTCTTGGCCATGGTCCTGTTCACGGGCTGCAAGTCAGATGATGCATTCGATGGTCCTTCGCTCAATGATTTGTACGGGCAATTTTCCATCGTAGAACCCTTGACAACTTCCAACGACGATGTGGATTTTAGTTCCGGTCAAACAACTTTTTTCCGTGCAACGTTCTCCAAAAACATCGCTTGGACGCTTCATATCACCGGACTTAGCTCAGGTGCAATGAAAGAGATAACAGGATTTTCCAACATCCTCGATGCAACCAACTCCACTTGGAACGGAACCACCACGCGGCTTCCCTTGTTCCGCATAGAAGACTGTGCCGTTGAACTGACATTCGAAAACGAAGCTGACACTCTGCGCGATACTTTGCACATCGCTGGTACCCGCATCAACGAAGGCTTTCTGTTAAGCGATTTTGAAAACGGTGTCAATTCCGGTTGGAGCTCCTTTGCTCAGACAGGCGCCAACATGAGTTTTGGGGTATTGTCCTCCGACAGTGCTGCTCAGGGGAATAACTTTTTCGATATGGCCGGAGTCGTTGACTGGGACTGGCTTTTAGGTTACTTGTATCTGCCGGCAACGGCGTATGGATCGGCCACATTTCCGCTGTCCTCCAATCCGGATGAGGTGTTTTTTAATACGCTGATTTACAAACCTGAAAATCTAAACAACGGGCTTTTGTTATTTCAGTTTACAGAAGATGACAATCTCGATGGTGTCTTTACATCTGCTTCCGAAGACATGTATTCCATTCAGGTTTCGCCAACAGAAGCAGGCTGGAGTCAATTATCGGTCAATTACAGCGATTTGGTTACACTCATAAACGGATCACCGGCGGCACCGGCAGGCAATGGGATTCACGAACCACACAAACTCACTCAGGTCAATATTTTATTCCTGAAAAACCCCACATCGGGCTTCGCTCACGCCCGTCTCGATTACATGATTTTTACCCAAGGCGCTCCGCTCATTCCTTAACTCCCCTCGATGAAACTCCTGTTGTCGTTTCTGTTTCTGTTGCCGGTTTTAGGTGGATGCGTCCGGATGAAGCCAACAACCCTCTATGAGCAGCCCTCGGATGAGGTTCCCATGGCCAACATCAACGGGTTTTATGCCATCTCCCTATTCAGCGATCAAATCAATTCGGAACTCTGGTATACCGTTTCACCAAAAGCATTGCAGGTCTCTACCGAAAAAACGGAAGTTCAAAGTGGCTCAGGAGCCATCAGCCTCGAATGGAACAAACAGGCCGATCCTTCCACCTGGCTCGGAATGGGAATCGGATGGGACAACTGGACCGGCAAAGACATGTCTGCCATCCAGCAGTCTGCAGCTATTTCTTTTTGGGTGAAGATGAAAAAGGGCCAATCGTCGGGCTTGCCTTGGGCTATTGGCTTTGAAGATTTTTCAGGCGGACAAGCATGGACCGGTGTCACTGTCAACTATATTCAGGGTGGCGTGGTGAAGGATCAATGGACACAAGTGATTATTCCCTTGAGTGCCTTTCCGTTTGAAGGATACGATGTGGATGTAACCAATATCAAACAGCTCATTTTTCAATTCGAATCTTCGGGTAAAGTCTGGATCGATGACATCCGCTTTATTCCCTATACCGCTGTTGGAAGAAAGTCCGTTTCTGTCAATCAAATGACTCCACCGGTAATCGATGGCGTATTCAACTCGACGGAATGGTCCGGCACAGGATTTCAACTTACCGCCGGAACGGTGTACCTCAATTGGGACGATAACATGTTGTATCTCGCGGCAGTGGTGAAAGATCAAACACCATTCATCAATACACAAACCGGTAAAGACATTTGGAATGGCGATGCGCTTGAAATAGCGTTTTCAACCACGAGTGGCGTAAGTCCCAAACGAACAATCTTTTACCCCAGCGACCATCATCTTGGTTTTCAACTCGGTAGTTCGTATCAGGTGTTCGACTGGGCAACTGGAAATCCGGTTTCCAACATCATTCAAAAATCAAACAAGACCCAAACAGGTTACTCCTTTGAAGCGGCCATTCCTTGGTCAGCGATTGGCGCTAAACCTTGGATTACCGGTCTTCCTTATGATCTGGAGCTGGCTCTGGATCTGAGTGATGCCAGCGGAAAACGGGAATCGCAAAGCCGTTGGAATTCCATTACCAAAGAAGGATTTAACAGCAATCCCGCCCTCTGGGGAACACTCATTACACAGCCCTGACGCATGAAATTCAATGTTTTTCTAAAACCTGCTTTTTATTTTTTGACGCTGCTTTCTGGAGCGTTAATGTGTTCTGCTTTTGTTAGCAATCGCACACACGGAAGCGAGGAGGAGTTGGATGCTTTGCTGGCTAAAATGACCATCGAAGAAAAGATTGGACAGATGACTCAACTCAACCTCGATGTGGTTTGCGTGGGAGAAATTTACAATCTGCAAGAGCCACACCGGCTGGACATGACGAAGCTTCGCAATGCTTTGGTCAAGTGGCAGGTCGGATCCATTCTCAATTGTGGCGGTCATGCCTATCCCCGTAAACAATGGTTGGAGATTATCGGTGGAATTCAGGAAGTTGCGACAACGGAAACTCGGTTGAAAATCCCTGTTTTGTATGGAATTGATGCCATTCATGGAGCCAATTATGTGAGTAATGCCACCTTATTCCCACAACAACTGGCGCAGGCAGCATCGTTCAATCCCGAACTTACCCGCCAGGCAACAGCAATAACGGCTTACGAAACCCGCGCTGCCGGAATCCCCTGGAATTTTTCTCCCGTGCTTGATGTTGCGCGCAATCCGCTCTGGTCCCGCTTTTTTGAAACATATGGCGAAGATGCGCTGATGTGTTCCCGTTTTGGCGAAGCTGCCATTTGGGGCTATCAAGGCAAGTCTTCCGCGGCAGCCCTCGATGCCCTGCACGTGGCGGCATGTATGAAGCATTTTCTCGGTTATGGCGGAATGAGATCGGGCAAAGACAGAACACCGGCCTACATTTCCGACATACAGTTGCGTGAAATTTATCTGCCTTCTTTCATGAAAGCGATTCAAACCGGAGCGCTCACCCTGATGATTAACAGTGGTGAAATCAATGGCGAGCCAGTACATGCCAGCAAAAAAATCTTAACGGGTTTGCTGCGCGATGAGTTGAAATTCGAAGGGGTTGCTGTAACCGATTGGGAGGACATTATGAAGCTGCAACTCAATCACCGCGTGGCAGCAACGTTAAAAGAAGCAACGCTACAGGCAGTAGATGCCGGCATTGATATGTGCATGGTGCCCAACGATTTTGAATTTCCCCGTCTGCTTCTTGAACTCGTTAAAGAAGGAAAAGTCAGCGAAGCCCGCCTCGATCTTTCCGTGAAACGGATTCTCAAACTCAAACAGAAACTGGGCATTCTCAAAAAAGCAAACCTTCCCGCACTAAGCGATTACCCGCTGTTCGGTTCACAACAGCATATGGATGTTGCTCGGATGGCGGCTTCAGAATCCATCACGCTGCTCGAAAATCGTCAGCAAACGCTCCCATTCAAGTCGCAGCAGCGTATTCTGGTAACTGGCCCTGCCGCTCATTCCATGAGTCTGCTCAATGGCGCTTGGACGCGCACTTGGCAAGGAGTCGACACTACCTTTGACGACCAGTCCAAAAACACCATTTACGAAGCACTCAGCAACGCATCACCCGGTAAAATCACCTATGCCCAAGGCTGTTCGGTAGATAGTATGACCAACCTGAATCGTGTGTTGGAATTGAGCCGTTCCTGTGATGTGATTGTGGCCTGTGTGGGAGAAAATCCATCCACCGAAAAACCCGGCGACATCAATGATTTGGAATTATCCCCCACCCAGCAGCAATTTGTAAAAGAGCTACTCAAAACCGGAAAGCCAGTCGTGCTGGTATTGGTTGAAAACCGCCCACGCATTGTCCGCGAAATTGCAACCGCCTGCTCCTCTGTTGTAATGGCATACCAACCCGGCGATTTTGGAGGAGATGCACTGGCCGATATTCTTTACGGAAAGGTAAATCCGAGCGGTCGACTACCATTCACCTATCCCCAATTCAATCACGGCCTAATTTGGTACGATCACAAATACACCGAAACATTCGACTCGAAATACGGCAACAATGCATTCCAGCCACAGTGGCCGTTTGGACATGGACTTTCCTATTCAGAGGTCCGTTATTCTGATTTAAAAATCTCCTCCAACACCCTGCATCCTGGCGAAAAACTAACCATCAGCATTCAACTGACCAATGCCAGTGACAGAGAAGTGAAAGAGCCGGTGCTGCTTTTTGCCCGAGATCATTTTGCTTCCATCACACCTTCGGTTCGACAACTGAAGGACTTTACCAAA
>CALQRR010000097.1 GCA_943333015.1 Chitinophaga pinensis
CCACTTCATCGTCTAGTTTAAAAACCAAAAATGGCATTGCTATTTTCGGGGGCATCAACTATGATGGTTTCGAAACAGAAAAGGTGTTGAACACTAAGCCGATAAATGAATCCAATCCGTCACGACCATCCGGAATAAACAAAGGACACGTGTTTAATTATTTACCCGGAACACAACGCGAATTAGAAACACTAAAAAAGCTCTTCGATAAAACGTCTTATCGCGTCCGGATTTTTGAGGGGGATGATGCACGTGAGAAACACTTCAGTGCACTGGAAGGAAAAAATGCGCCTTCCATTTTACATATTGCAACCCACGGGTATTTTTCACCGCTTCCTGATTCAAAACAGAATAAAAGAATGTATGAATTAGGAGGTACTAAAAATCAGTTTAATACCAATAATAATCCGATGCTTCGTTCGGGGCTGATCTTAGCTGGCGGAAATGCTGCCTGGCAAGGAAAGGGAAATTACTCCGCTCAGGATGATGGTATCTTAACAGCATTGGAGGTGTCGAATTATAATTTTACCCAGACGAAACTTGTTGTGCTTTCAGCCTGTGAATCTGGCTTAGGTGATATCAATGGAACAGAGGGTGTGCTTGGACTTCAGCGTGCATTCCGACTTTCTGGGGTTGCCTATCAACTGATCAGTTTGTGGAGAATACCGGACAAGGAAACGACCGAATACATGCACTATTTTTATACTGCATTTCTGGCCAGCAATAATATCCCGAGTGCGTTTTATGCAGCGCAGAAATTAATGCAAAAAAAATATCAGGATGATCCTCTAAAATGGGCAGGTTTGGTTTTAATTGAATAAGTAAAACCCCAAATCATTCCCTATATTTACACTTTTAATAATTGAAATCGACATTTTGCCTTGGTGTAAATCTGTGAGTTTCTGAAGGCAATTAAAATTCCGACCCGCAAAACAATCAACACATTATTTCTTTTTGCGAATCAACGGTAAATAACATTTAAGAAAAGGGATGCACATGTCAATGATTAAAAGAATATCGAAATGAAGATGACCATTTTCAGATCATTTTTAGCTGTTGTTTTACTATGTATCAGTTCCCAAATTCAGGGACAATCAAAAAGAGATATTCATCATCAGGTAAATGGCGTTTATGTGAATCTGATTCAAGCCATCGGTCAAATCAGTCAGGATGCGCCCACCTTAACGTTAGTCGATTCTGAAATCTCCCCAGCACGATTTTTTGCATCTAGTAACAGCATTGAATTTGAGTACAAAGCTTATGCGCTGTGTCAATCGCTTGGTCGTGATTCACTTAATGCAATTGCTTTTATTCTTGCACACGAACTTGCCCATTGTTATAAAAATCATTCGATGTTGGCTGGGAATAGTAATGGGTATTCAAGTAGTTTCGCCGAATACAATTCCCTCGCTATGAATTCTGCTAGCGATTCAACTCATGTGTATGAGCAGGAAGCCGATTTGTTTTCATGTTTTTACTCAAAGATTGCAGGATATTCAATAAAGAATGCTTCCCATATTTTATCTTCCATTTATAAAGGCTATTCCTTGCCTGAGAAAATGATTCATTATCCCGACCTATCCGAGCGCATTGCTTTGGCAGATGCGATTCAAAAAGAAGCAGTTGAATTAAATCACTTGTATGATCTTGCAACGTTGATGCTTTTATCAGGGGAGCCTAAGTGTGCCGCTATCCTTTACAAGTATTTGTTAAACAGTAAATTTGGAAGCCGAGAAATATTCAACAATGCAGGAATAGCCTGCGCACTCGAAGGACTTCAATATTCACCGGAGGCTTCCAATGCGATTATTTTGCCGTTTGTTATAGAGACCCAAAGCCGATTAAATGAGTTGGATAGAGGCTTTTCTCAACTGGATTCAGCTAAGGCTAGTACCTGGTTCATAAAGGCTAAAAACATGTTCGAGAAATCAATTATTCTCGACAAATCTTATATTCCATCACACATAAACCTCGCTATTCTGGAGGCTTTAACAAATCAATTTGAGGATGCATTTCATACCCTTTCAAAGGCAAGAAAAATAACTCAGGCACAGGGTATTTTTCAAAGTGATATTGAATATGCTGCTGCAATCATTGCCGATCTCCAACTAGGAACAGGGGCGTTTGATAGCCTTCGCGCTTGTGCCGTTTTAGGTATGCCTAAAGCTATTAATGCACTCCAACTCATCGATTCTAAGAAGCTTTCAAAACGTATCAATGCGAGTATAGAAGATCAAGATTCAATTCTTACCTTAAAGACGCGGCTCAATAAGCAGGAGTTTTCAAGCTATTCAGCCAAACTTTTAACCGGCGAAGGAAATGTTGCCATTTACAGCAAGAAAAGTGAGGGTACTACGTATTTGTTGATGGAATTTATCCATCGTGATGGGTTTCACCGGCTGATAAAGATGATTGAAACGGATTCTGAAAGTCCGAATATTCAGCTGTTCCATGGCACATTTCAGAACGCCATTGAATACAAACAAGGAGTTAACGGTTTTAAAAAGCAGCTCTTCGAAAGTTATAGTGTGATTGAAAAAACAGTCAATGAGCAGCCGCAACTGAACTATATTATTTTTAATTAAGGCACCCGGTAATACCGAATAAATGACTGGAATACAATCAGGTTTTTACGTGTCCCCCCCCTGATCAGGTTAGTGTTTAAGGAGCTTCTGAAGGGCAGTTCCTCGCGGGGAAATTAAATCTACAGGTCGCAGAACAGCATGAGCTTGAGGGGACAATTGGTAAATGGCGGAAGTGGTTTTCAAGTAAAATCCGTTCAGCGTATCACTTTCAAATCCATCGTCTGTCAAAGCAAGTTGAAAAATCATTCCGGAAGTGTCACTTAGTTGATTGGTGAGAATCGTGAGTGTATGCATACCGTCAAAGACATATGATTTCTCATTTTTAGTCAATATATAAATAACCTCAATAGTTTGTTCAGCATCAGGCTGCATTCCAAAGGCTAAAGCGCGCTCTGTTTGAACACGATGAATGTTTCGCGCAAATCTGAATTTTCCTGATGGACTGTCTGGTGGATTCGGAAGTCCGGTTGTTTGGACTTCAGTATCTGCTGGAGTGCCGGGAAGGGATTGATTTATTTTTTGAATATCTCCGTTTAAGTTGGTATGCGCCACTTCTGGTGATGATGGGGGATTCTTTTCTGAAAACAGGAAGAAGTAACTTCCAAGAATTGAAAATGCCACTATAAAAATTGCTGCGATCGAAAACCACGGAAAACTCTTTCTTGTATGGTATACTGAGGAAAAGGCCGTTTCTACTGTTTCTGAAAGCACCTGTCTACGTGCATCCTTCACTTCATTAAGTATGCGCATTCGCTCTTTTCTGATGACAGTATGGGCAATCTCTTTTTGAAGGTGATACTCCGATTCCAATGCAGGGTCAGATTCAAATCTAGCCAAGAGGGCAGTTTGATCCTCGGCACTGAGATGGCCATTAATCATATCAATCAATTGCTGTTGCATCTCAGAGTTCATCATGATTCAAAAGCAGATTTCTTAATTCCTGATGACAACGCGAACTTTTCATTTTTAAACTGGCGATTGTTTCTCCCCAATCAATCGCCAATTCCTCAAACTTCATTTTTGTCCAATATCTCTTTTTTAGAATCTCTTGGCATTTTTCACTCAGATTCGAAATAGATTCGCTGAGCTGATGGTAACGCTCCTCCGAAACTTCATCGTTCGAAATACTATCTATAACTTCAGACAATTCGGATAGACTTGTAGTATTCGTTTTTTTTCGAAGCTCCTTGTACCATAAATTTTTGCCAACAGTGAAAATATAGGTAGATAGATCGCCATTCAGATTGAATTCCTCTCTGCAGATCTTCTCGTAAACTAAAATAACAGCATCCTGAACAATGTCTTCCGCTTCATCACTGTTCCCATTATTTCTTTTTACATGTCGGATGATACGAACTCTACCTAAAGTATATAGTTGAATAACAGATTGTAAGTGGCCATCACGCAAGGATTGAATGAGGATTTCATCATTCAAATACTCAGAATTGTCATTTCGGCCAGGTATCATCACGACAAATATGCTATAAATTCAACTGTTGAATATTCAAACACCTTAAATAAAATAGCATAATGTTATAAATGTGAGCATGTTACAGGTGTTAATACCTATGCGCTGCTTCTTTCTTCTTGTGGCAATGAGGGGCAATTCCTATTCTTTTCAGATGCTCAGGATTCCAAGTAAGCTAAACACGCTGGCAAATCTGAAAAATTCACTTTCATGATGGCGGCGAAATATTTATCGAAACGATTAATGGAGGCAGATATTAGTTGCTGAATATGATTTTCCGGTAGGATGTTTCCCATTAAATTGGACGACAGATTCAAACTGATGATACCCGTGGAAAGATCTATACTAAAATGACCATAGGAATGATCTTGATTGATTCGCGTGATTAATTCACATAACATCAGTTTCTTGGAATCGATTGCCAACACCGGACTCGTGCTGGTAACGGTAACGAATTCTGCATCTTCATCCACCTGAATAGCAATATTCCAGTTCCCATTTTTACCAAGCACTGGAATCTCGAACATATTATATGTTTCAACATATTTAAATTTGAAGTCAAAATTTTGTAATTCAGTTGTTACGATTTGGGCAATTGACTTCGTCATGTTCGAGGATGTTTACTCATAATCCCAACTTGGATTTAAAAGTAACATCGGTTTTTAATCAAAATTTTAATATTTGATGTAAATAATTGACTGCTAAAGTTTTAAATTATTGATAGTTTGATTAAATATTTTAATCAAATCACTTCAATTAACATTGATCATAATCATCTGCATTCACCAGCAATCTTTGATAAATCCTAATCCGACATTCACGATGATTTTAATATACAGCTATTATGCAATAAGTAGATTATTGCCCAATAAAGCAACTTGCTTAGTCATTTAATCACCATGGAGCACCATTAACACTCCACTGTATTTTAAATATATAATATGCGTAATCGAAGATTAATTTAAGGCATATATGATTAATTGCTGAGATGGGTTATTTCGATTATGGATCATTGAATTGGGTTTAATAAAACATCCTTTCATTGAAAAAAACAACGACTACTAATTTTGGCCCTCTCTATTCACTAAAATGCCAACGCATCGTGCCATCGATTCATATTAGAGGGTTCAATTCTTAGCGAAAACAAGAGCGGAGAGATCATTATCGATCAGATGCGATTTTTTCATCGCTGGCACATCATCTTATAAAACGCTCCTTGAATACCGGAAATAGTAAGATGAATATAACACGATCACTTACCGATACAGAACTTCCCGAAAATATGCCCAAGCAAATCTTCGTTGTTTACCTCACCCGTAATCTCCGCCAAAGTACTTAGCGCAGCGCGGATATCAACGGCCAGTAAATCGCCGGGAATGTGTTGATCGAGCCCGTTGCGGACGTCGAAAAGGTTGACTTCGGCACGATTCAACGCATCAGCATGGCGGGCATTGGTGACAATGGTTTCGGAAGGTCCGCTTAAACCGGAATTGACCCACTGGAGCAGTTGGTGTTTCAAGGGTTCGATGCCTTCTTTTTTAAGTGCACTGATGTACACCGCTCCCATGAGTTGATCATATACCTCGTCTGGGGCATCGTCCAGCTGGTCGGTTTTGTTCCCAACGGGAATAATGTGTTTAACCGGGCCTGTCCGTTCGCGTAAAATCCCTAAATCCTCGATCACTTGTGGCTGATTAGCCCCCGTTGCATCAAAGAGATACAACACTATTTCGGCTTCCTCAATCTTGGCATAACTGCGGGCAACGCCAATGCGTTCTATCTCATCAGATGATTCACGCAAACCAGCCGTATCGATAAACCGAAAGGAAATGCCTTCGATCACCAGACTGTCTTCAATAGAATCACGCGTTGTTCCGGCAATAGGACTCACAATGGCCCGCTCTTCATTAAGCAACGCATTGAGCAGAGTCGATTTTCCAGCATTAGGACGGCCAGCTATCGTTACCGGAATTCCTTGCTTGAGCACATTGCCCATAGCGTAGCTTTCGCGCAGGTTGTGCACCACGTTAATCACATGGCTGACCAACGTTCGCAACAACGAGCGATCGGCAAATTCCACATCTTCGGTACTGAAATCTAGTTCCAACTCGATCAATGCGGCAAAATTCATCAGGCGTTCGCGGAGCTTGGCTATCTCCTCCGAAAAACCACCACGTAATTGCTTGATGGCCAAATCGTGGGAGATACGGTTTTCTGAAGCAATAAGATCGGCCACGGCTTCGGCCTGACTTAAATCCATCTTGCCGTTTAAAAAGGCCCGCAGTGTAAATTCTCCTGGTTTGGCAGGTTGTATACCTGCCCCATACAATACCGAAAGCAGCTCCTGCTGGACATACGTCGATCCGTGACAACTGATTTCCAGCGTGTCTTCTCCCGTGTAGGAATGCGGACCACGAAATACGGAGACTAAAACCTCGTCAATTAGTTTCTCCTGCTGGACAATGTGTCCAAAATGGAGCGTATAGCCTTTTTGATCAGCCAG
>CALQRR010000098.1 GCA_943333015.1 Chitinophaga pinensis
ATTCTGTGAAGATTTGATTTCCAACTATCAGGTATCGGATGAATCAGAAAAACAGATCCGTCATATCATGCAATTGCTCAATGAATTTGAGTTTGATGCAGCACTAGAAAAAATAATGCAATTCTGAACTTATGCTCCAAGAGCCGGACAAGCAAGCAATCGTCTTAATTGTAGATGATTCTGTAGAAAACCTGCAAGTACTTTCTACGCTATTAAAGGATTTATATAAAATCAAGGTGGCCAAAAGTGGCGAAAAGGCTCTGGAAATAGCCCTTCAGAACCCCATGCCCGATTTGGTATTACTTGATATTATGATGCCCGGCATGGATGGATTTGAAGTATGTACGGCGCTTAAAGCAGATCCTCTGACACAAAAAATACCTGTCATTTTTATTACCGCATTGAATGAAGTAACGGACGAAACAAAAGGATTCAGAAAGGGGGGCGCCGATTTTATTACCAAACCCTTTAATCCGGACATCGTTAAGGCGCGCATCAAAACCCATCTGGAACTTCAGTCGGAACGGAAAAAATCGGAGGCCTTGTTGCGCGTTCTTCTTCCCGAAAATGTCATTTCAGACCTTATTAACAAAGGCAAACATGTACCGGTGATTCACAAAGATGTAAGTATTCTTTTTTGTGATTTTGTTGGATTTACAAGTGCCACCATGTCGATGTCGCCAGAACTTCTCATTGAAGAGCTTTCAGCAATTTTTGGTGAATTTGATGAGGTTTGTGACCGATGCGGAGCTACCCGGATAAAAACCATTGGTGATGCGTATATGGCTGTTGCCGGTTTGGGAGAGTATGATGAAGCCCACGCCTTGAAATTAACGCAAGTAGGACTCGATTTTATCCAATTCATACATACCAGAAATCAACTTAACGGTCAGCAGTGGCAGTGCCGGATCGGCATTCATTCGGGAAGCGTAATTGGCGGAATTGTTGGCAAAACCCGTTTCTTGTATGACATCATGGGCGACAGCGTCAATATTGCCGCCCGGGTTGAAAGCAAAGGAACACCGATGCGAGTGACCATCACCGATGCGACCAAAAATCGGCTCAATAACCAGTATACGTTTGAAGCATTAGGCGATGTTTTACTAAAGGGAAAAGGTGAGATGCCCTTGTTCCTTGTAAATCCCAAAGCATAACATTTAAACGGCTTTACTAATCAGTGTTTGGATTAGTTGAATGTTCTGATCGAGTCCCGGTTGGCGAAGCGCAATGGATGAAGGCGTATGGAAACGATGCGCAGACAAGAACCGTATTTGCAATTCGTTCCATTGATGCCGTCCAGGAATTTCATTACAGGAAAACATCTCTTCATAAAGGGTCTCAGAAATCGGATGAAAATCGGTCCTGCCGAGGTAATCAAGATCTGCATCACAGATAACCATTTCAAGCAATGAGTTGGGTTGCTGAGGCATTTTGGTTGCCAAAATACAACGCTCTACAACTTCCTGATCATGAGCATCCATCTGGAATCCCTGGAGGGACTCCCGGAATATTTCGACACTCTTTTTTTCGTGCAATGCACGGACATATAAGAAACCGGTGTCATGAAACAACGCTGCGATTTTGAGAAGCACTAAATCCCGTTCTTCAACCGATTCTAGTGCTCCGATGAGTTGTGTTTTCTCAATTACATCAATCGTATGCCGCTCATCATGGTACTTGTAGCGCTTGTCAAGCTCTTTGGAAAGCTTGTCAATAATGACAGGATAATACGTTTCAAAAAACCGTTCTAATTCAAGCATCCACTTCTTTCTATAAAACAAAAGTAAAAGGATTTATTAAAATCGGGATATTCTTCAAACAGTCGAGGGAAACATTTTTTGAATGAAGTTAAAAATGCATTTCTGAGGTTCCTTTTTAATAGTATTATTACAGCTTAAATCGATTTTCAGAATTATGGCTTTTGAAAAAATAATTGTTCCTTTTGATTTACTCGAGGAGAGCTTTCCGGCACTAAGTCATGTGGCCTGTTTGGCGAATACGTTTCATGCTGAGATCTGTCTTTTACATTTGGTTTCAGCAGAATCTGAGATAGAATCGGCGCTGCTCCGGTTACAATCATTCAAAGAAAGACTTTCGACTTCCTTCGCAGGAAAAATTTCAACCCTGGTCGAAAAGGGCGCTATTTTAAGAGACTTTTCCGCTATTGCAGTTCGGGAAAAGAGCCAACTGGTGGTTATTCCAACGCATGGTATCAAAGGCATGCAACACATCAAAGGCAGCAATGCCCTCAGGATTGTGACGGATTCTAAACTTCCGTTTATGGTGACTCAGGAACGCAATGTGCGCGAGCATGGTTATAAAATAATCGCCATTCCGGTAGCGGCAAGAACTGAAATTTTGGACGAGGCTTCCTTTTTTGTTATGCTTTCAAAAATGTTCCAATCGGAAGTGCATTTGTTTGCGAACACGAACGTAGAAGAAAATTACAATCCCCAGATACTTGACCAATTGGAACAGTATTTTGCACAGGAAGGTGCCGACGTAAAAGTGACACGTGTAAATGAAAACAAATCATTTACGAAATCATTTAACCGGTTTGCCGCTTCCATAGATGCCGATTTGATTTGTGCCGTCAATTTCTCCTATCAATACCTATACACTCTCTTTCCAAGGGTTGAGGAAGAGGATTTTATTTACAATGACTCGCAAATTCCGGTGTTGATGATTACCCCTGAGAAGCGCAATGATTGGGTTTACCATATTCCCTTTATTCATTGACGTTTCATAGTGAACGGCTAAAAACGGTTTTGCAATATGTACGGCAACATAGCTCTCCAGGTGGGCCAATCGTGCGTGATATCGTGTCCCCAGATTCCGAGATCGTGCGGAATTCCTTTGGCGGAGAGGATGGCTGAAAAACGTCGGCTGGCTTCGGGATCTTCATAATCGCCGCTGCCGGTATAGAGGTGAATGTGTTTGCTGGAGCGAATCTGATGGAGATAAACGGGATCGGTGATGTTGGGCAAATAATGCTCCGGGCTATTAAAATAAACCTGATCGTCCCAGAATCCTTTGGTGTATTCGGTTAGGTTGTATACGCCGCTCATGCTGATTGCTCCGGCAATTTGATGGGGATAGCGCAAAAACAGATTCATCGCATGCAATGCCCCAAAACTGGCCCCACAGGTAATAATAGGCGTGTCGTCGCTACTGGTTTTCCGGATAAACGGAATAACTTCATTCAGCACATAGGCATTAAACTGATTGTGACGAATGGCTTTGTGTGCTGGTTCCTTAGATGTATTCATCCAGCTTTCGTTGTTGATGCTGTTGATTGAATAAATCTTGCACTTGCCGCTTTCAAGAAACGGAGCCAGTGCTTCCATCATCTGAAACCGTTCGTATTCCAGAAAATCGGCCGCAGCTGTGGGAATAAGCAGGATAGAAAAACCATAATGTCCGTATACCGCCATCGGCATTTCGGATTGCAGGGCTGGACTGAACCAGGAAGTCAATTCGCGTTTCATGAGCAATGGGTTAGCAGAGTTCAAGTATACGCAGGATCAGCATTCGGAGGAGGAGGATTTAAAAAAATGATGAAATAATCGCTCCTTTTCAGCCTCTATTAGAGGAACTTTTATGAAAGCAACTGTTTCAATGCCAGATTCAAATCAGGAAACTGAAACGTAAAACCCGTTTGCTTTAATTTTTGGTTGGAGACTCGACTGCCTTCCAAAACCACAGCGCTCATTTCGCCAAAAAGCATTTTGAGGATAAAAGATGGAACGGCAAGAGGCAACAAGGGACGGTTCATTGCCTGAGCAAGATGGTGTGAAAATTCACGGTTGCTGCAGCTTTCTGTTGCACTGGCATTGAAGGCTCCTTGAAACGTTTCGTTGAGAGCGGCTTCCACAAAAACACGGGCAATGTCTTCAATGTGAATCCATGGCATTTGTTGTTTCCCACTTCCCAGTGGAGCGCCGGCGAAATAGCGAAACGGCATGGACATTTTAGGGAAAGCACCGCCTTCTCGTGCCAGAACAACGCCCGTCCTGATTTTGACAACCCGGTTGGCATTGGAAGCAAAGGCATCGGCACTTTGTTCCCACTTTAGACAGGTTTCTCCTAAGAAATCTGTTGCGGCGGGTTCGTTTTCGGAATGAACCAGATCATCGGTTTTTCCGCCGTACCAGCCCACAGCAGAGCCGCTGATAAAAGCCTCGATCTGCTGATTTCGTTTCTGGAGCACCTGCAAGATCAGCGCGGCACTTTGTATACGGCTTTCGATGATTTCCTTTTTTCGGGCATCGGACCAGCGTGAATCGACAATGCCGGCGCCAGCCAGATGTAGGATGTGTGTTACTCCCTCGAAAGCTCGTTCATCGATTTTTCCCTGATTCACATCCCAAGTAAACACTGCATCCCAACCGGGAACAGCCTTTTCCGAGCGACTTAACAGATGCGTTCTGAATCCCGCCTTTTTGAGCAAGGGCAGGATGTGCGAACCAATCAGGCCGGTTCCGCCGCTTACGAGGATTGTTTTCATCATGCAAATAAAGCAACCTAACTCAAAAACACCGGATTTGTTCCGACATTTGCCTTCTATGGCTGAAGCTTTAAAATACGAGAAACACCTGTTTATCTGCACCAATCAACGACCGGAAGGTGCGCCACGTCCAAGTTGCGGAGATCAACACGGTCTGGCTTTGATTGCTGCATTCAAAAAAGCGATCAACGACAAAAAACTCGGCATTCCTATTCGTACTCAAAAGTCGGGATGTTTGGATTTATGTGAATTAGGACCAACCGTGGTGGTGTATCCTGAAGGTGTTTTTTACGGCAATGTGCAGCTCAGTGATGTGCAGGAAATTGTGGATGAACACATTGAAGGAGGTCGTCCGGTGGAACGGTTACGTCTGAAATTCGGAAACAATTTAAGCGAAAAATAATCCGCTACCTTTGACGTTCTTCCGGCTGCAGCCTATGATTCTGAAAACAATTCTTCCCGGTTTCCTCCTTGCTTTCCTTCTGGGGATGTGTGTGCTGAGCAGTTGTAAAAAAGAGGTGTTGGATACGAATCCATCGTCCAAACTGACGTTTTCGGAAGACACGGTTTATTTCGATACGGTATTTGTGACGTTTGGCTCTACCACCAAGCGTTTCAAGGTGTACAATCCAAACGAGAGCAGGATCAAGGTTTCGCGCATTCGGCTTGCCGGTGGAAATACGTCGCCGTTTCGGTTAAACATCGACGGACAATCGGCCGATGAGGTGACCGATATTGAGATTGATGGCAAGGACAGCATTTTTGTTTTTGCTGAGGTGACCATCGATCCCAACAATGATCAGAATCCTTTTGTGGTGATGGATAGCGTGCTGTTCGAAACCAACGGCAATGAGCAACATGTGAAGCTGTTGGCCTATGGCCGGAATGCCGATTTTTTTCGCCCGAATGTTTTTCCCACCAACGGCTTTCCTGCTTACTCGGTTGTGGCCTGTGATACCACCTGGACCAACAACCGTCCCAAGGTGATTATTGGATATCTCGCGGTTGACTCGGCCTGTTCACTCACCATTGAAGCGGGCACACAGGTGTATTTGTATAACAATTCTGGCATCTGGGTATACAAACAAGGGAAACTTATTGTGAATGGAACGCTTCAGGATTCGGTGGTGTTTCAGGGAGTGCGAAAAGAAGCAGCCTATAGAAACACACCCGGACAATGGGATCGCATCTGGATCAATCAGGGAAGTACCGGCAATGTGATTAATTATGCGGTAATCAAAAATGGCAACATCGGGATCCAAGCGGAAGATGTGCGTCAGTTTGGCGAAGGTTTGCCACGACGATTGACATTGAGTAATACACGCATCCGCAATATGAAAGCGTATGGTTTATATGGCGTCAATTACACGATTGACGCCTGGAACAATGTGATTTCCAATTGTGGATCGTATGCCTTAGCGCTGATCAATGGCGGCTCGTACCGTTTCAGACATACCACCATAGCCAATTACTGGGGCGAATCGGTGCGCACGGAAACGGCTGTTTTTCTGAGCAATTACCAAGCAACAGAAACGGTGACGTTTGTCAATCCGATGGACTTTCGTTTCAGCAATGGGATTGTGTATGGCAACTTGCAAAACGACAATGAGCTGGAGGTGGACAGTCAGCCCAATGCGGCATTTGACTGGCTTTTTGAAAATACGGTGCTGAAAATTGACAATCCCGATATCAATACCGGGGACGCGTTACATTTTAGCAACATGGTATTCAATGAAAATCCGGCATTTCGCAACACGCAGGAGCAGGATTACCGGCTGACGGAAAATTCTCCCGCTCGTGATAAAGGGAGCGCTTCGGTGGTGAATGAAAATCCACCTGTGCCAACCGATCTGCTGGGCAACAACCGTTTAGGTGACGCCGCACCCGACTGTGGCGCGATGGAATACACTCCCTGATG
>CALQRR010000099.1 GCA_943333015.1 Chitinophaga pinensis
AATAGAGCAGGTGGGGCCCATGATTAATTCCAGAAAAATAATGTGGACGGGAGAAAAGATATCCGGATAGATCCATCCAAGTGCTAATGGAATAAACACGGTCAGAATAATGGGAATGTGAATGGAGATGATATATTGAATGGCTTTTTTTAGGTTGGTGTAAATACGTCTACCCATTGCAACGGCGTCCACCATGGCTGCAAGATCATCTTCCATCAACACCAATGAGGCGGCTTCACGGGCAATGCCACTTCCTTTTTTACCCATTGCTATACCAATATGAGCGGCTTTCAAGGCAGGTCCGTCGTTCACGCCATCACCTGTCATTGCAACAATCTCATGGTTTGCTTTCAAGGCATTGATGATGCGGAGTTTGGCTTCAGGAAACATGCGTGTGTAAACCATTACCTCTTTGACTTTCTCTTTTAATTCCGCATCCGTTAAAGCCATCAGTTCATCCCCAGTAATGGCTTTGTCGGCTCCTCTGAACCCTATCTGACGGGCAATAGCCGAAGTGGTAATGGCATTATCGCCGGTTACAATTTTGACATCTATTCCAGCAGCATAAAATTGGTTTAATACGTTCCGAATGTTTTTCTTCGGAGGATCATAAAAGGCAACAAGGCCCTTCCATTCAAATGAAAAATCCTGTTGAAATTCCGGGTAATCATCCCCTTCAAAAACAGCTTCAGCAACGCCTAATATCCTGAACCCTTCTGAAGCAAGCTGTTTCATGACATCTTCAATCTGCGTTTTCTCTGTCTCTGAGAGGCGCGAAACCTGCATTAACGCTTCCGGAGCGCCTTTCGCAGCAATGATCCGAGTGCCATTCGACTGTTCGAAAACATGCGTCATCATAGGAGGTTTTCCACCTAAAGGATATTCGTGAATCAGGGTGAATATATTCCGTTCGTCCGTTTCGGTTTGCGAACTGTATGCGTCATGCAAGGCAATTTCCATGGGATCAAACGGAACGGGCTCACTGGCCCACATGGCTATACGAACGAGTTCTATTTCTGCAGCGGTTTGCTCATGGCCGGCATCCGTGATGGTGGAAGATCCGGCGGCATTGACCTTGGCCAGACTCATCTTGTTTTCGGTGATGGTTCCCGTTTTATCGGTGCAGATGACCGTGGCGCTGCCCAGCGTTTCAACGGTCTTCATTTGTTTTACCACCACCCCCATTTTCATCATCCGCCAGGCGCCCAAGGCCATGAATGTGGTAAAAGCAACGGGTATTTCTTCTGGTAAAATGCTCATCGCCAGGGTGAGTGCTTTGAGCAAACTGCCCAGCCAGTTGTGTGATGCGTAAAAGTGAATGCCCCAGACCAGCACAAATACTGCAGCACCAAAAATCACCATTCGTTTCACAAAACGACCAATCTGGAGTTCAAGGGGCGTTTTTTCCTCTTCAATTTGTTCGAGGCTTTGACCAATTTTACCTAATCGGGTTTCATTGCCAATGGCGGTAATGGTTGCAATGGCCAAACCGTTGGTCACATTGGTGCCTTTAAAAATAAACGGTATTTCGGAGGTTGGATTTTTCTCAACGGCAAAGGATTCTCCTGTAAGGATCGATTCATTGACCGAGAAATCATGTGAATGAACAAGTTTACCATCCGCAGCTATCGTACTGCCTTCTTCCACCATAAGGCTGTCGCCCATGACGAGCTCTTCCGTTTTTATTTCCAGCACATTGCCATTGCGGATGACTTTGCAGCGCGGTTGTGTGAAATTCTTGAGTTTCTCAAGTGCCGATCGACTTCGCGAATCTTGGAAAAGTGAAATGCCTGCCACCAAGACGATGGCTGCCGAAAGAAAAATTCCGTCTCCCGTTTTTCCGCTGATAAAATAGATGACCGATGCGAGTAGCAGCATCAGTACCATGGGTTCCTTTGCAATGCTTTTAACGGACAGCCAGAGTTTGTTTTCTTTTTTAAATTTTAGCAGATTCTCTCCAAAAGCCATTCGGGCCTCATGAACTTGTGCATCGTTGAGTCCTTGAATATTGAATGGTTTTTCGTTCATTTTCTAATTGCAAATCATGCTAATATAGGGAATGATTGAGCGTAGTTATTCAGATTTTACTTCTCCATTCGTTTTTTCAATTGCTTTCCTCTGCTGTGATTTTCAAACCAGTTCTCACCGGCTTTTTCCTTGTTGTATTAATTTATCAACCTAACCTGTGAATTATTTAAGATCACTAAAACGCGGCAATTCAAATATCACTACTATATTGAGCCAACCAAAAAACAGAAGTATGCATTACACTCGTTTGCTCCTGAGCGTGTCGATCCTCGTTGCACTCACCGCTTGTCAAAAGGAGAATCTACTGCCAACCGACACCGCCTCAAGCCCTTCAATTGCGATTCCTCATCAGAAAGCACTTCTGCTCGAAACGTTCGAAGCGGGTACGAAAACTGCTTACACAACGGGCAACGTTACCTTGTCATCCGGTTCCTGGTCGTTCAACGATGCCCTGATTGGCACGTCCACTTCAGACCGCAAAAGTGGCACTCAGTCTGCACGGTTGCGCAATGCAGGTAAGCTGACCATGAATTTTAATAAAAGCACTGGCGCAGGAGATGTTGTTGTTGCCCATGCCCTTTATGGAACCGATGCTGCTTCTACCTGGCAGCTCTATTATTCAACGAATTCAGGTACTGCTTGGACCGCCGTTGGAAATCCTGTAACCACCAGTTCAACCACATTAACGACTGCACTCATCAAAGTTAACCTGAGTGGGAATATCCGATTTGATATTCGCAAGACTGATGGATCTGCAAGTCGTATCAATTTTGATGATATTTCCATCAGCGATTATGCAAGCAGCAGTCCAGCTCCTGTTTTAAGTAGTTTGAGTCCGTCCACCAAAGTGGCTGGAAGCGCTGCATTTACCCTTACTGTTAGCGGGAGTAGCTTTGTGAATGGCTCCGTTATTACCTGGAATGGCACATCGCTAACCACGACCTATATAAGTGCAACACAGCTTACGGCATCTGTTGCTGCGAGTTTAGTATCGACAACCGGAACAGCTTCGGTAGCTGTTACTTCGCCTGCACCCGGAGGTGGAACAAGCGCAGCTGCTAGCTTTAGCATTACGGCTGCACCTGTTTCTACTGTTAAGAAATTCCTCTTCGATAATCGCCATGCCGAAACGGCTGGAAATGCTGATTGGGTAATGGATGCTAATAGCAATGTAGCTCCACGTTTTCCAACACCATTGCAAAGTACTATCACTTCAACTACCTCCGAATCCTATTGGACAGGTGCTATTTCTGCCTGGGGAATTGCGCTTGTTAAACTGGGGCATACGGTAGAAACGTTGCCTACAACCGTTTCCATTACCTATGGCAATTCAGCCAATGCGCAGGATTTGAGTAATTATACGGTCTTTGTGGTGGATGAGCCGAATACGTTGTTCACAGCAACCGAAAAAACAGCTATTCTCAATTTCGTACAAAACGGAGGAAGCTTGATGATGATTTCTGATCACACCATTTCCGATCGGAACAACGATGGTTGGGATTCGCCTATGATCTGGAACGATTTGATGACAAACAATACTGTGCAAAATAATCCATTCGGATTTGCTATCGATTACGCCGATTTTTCTACCACTACTTCCAACATCAGCACTGCAGTAAGTCCCGTTTTGAGCGGATCTCAAGGTGCTGTAACGTCCATTCAGTTTAACAACGGCACAACGGCCACGCTCAATCCAACAGCCAATGCAACAGTTCAGGCACTCGTTTGGCAATCGGGCGTAACGCAAAACAATAGTAACGTGATGTGCGCCACCAGCACCTTCGGAACAGGCCGTGTGTTCTTCCTTGGCGACAGCTCACCGGTTGACGATGGAACCGGTTCTGCAGGAAATATACTGTACAACGGTTGGGGCGTTTACAGCCACTCCAAATTGCTGCTCAACGCTTCGCTCTGGTGCGCCAAATTGCAGTAAAAGATGATTGATTTATTCAGCCCTCCGGATCAGGTATTCGGAGGGCTTTTTTGTGGAAGTATGTATAGGGCGTTGATTGCGGCCGGGCTATTCGCTGTCTGCCCCTGTGGGGCAAGTCCTCGTTCGGCCAAATGCCGACCTGCGGGCTTTTCGCTGCTATCCCTAACGCAAGCATGCTGCTATTAATCATGACATTTCACCCCAGAAAATCTTCAAAATGTAGCCTGTCAATTATCCGCGTAGCCAATACACATCCTGTTCGTTGCGGACGATTCCCTGAAAGAAAAATCCATCGGCCTCCGGTATGTCTTCCACCAAATCGAATATCAATACATCTTTCGGTAAGCCCTCGAAAAATAGACTGAACCGAAACGCTTTTCCACCATTCACTTCGGTCCAAACCGGCGCCATACTGATATTTTCGGCATGTAGCAATTTACTCCGGTGATCAGAACTGCGCGAAATCAAAAACGTGTTGCGCCAAAGTCTAATCGCATACGGAACTCGTTGTGGTGGATAATCGATATGAACTACCACCTGTCCCTGCTCTTCCACCTGCCGCGCAAGATCCTTCAGCAGTTCTGCCTCCACAATCTTCTTCTTGATTTTTTCGCGGACAAGGGTGTTGGGAGCCATTTTTATTCAATCAATTTGCCTAAATAAGTTGCGTTTTATAAGGATAGGAAAAACAAATCTCAAAGGGATTTCAGGTGCTTGTTTCCATGCCTGATCTATCAATTTATATGGGTATAAAGAACCCGAAAGCACGAAATAAATTAATCGATTGCCGAATAAAACCTTTCCCACATTTACATGCATTCATCCGTGCATTTATGTGCAGATTTTAAAAAGAAAAGGGATGTATTTCAATTAATTCTTGACGAATTTCAGCACACTTTTTACACCCGGGCCATCGCACCGGAGGTAGTAAAACCCTTGCTCCAACTTCTCCGAAGCTTCCATCAACCAAGTGTTAACTCCTTCGAAATGATCTGAATATTCGTGTAAGAGTTTCCCGTCAGCCGCATACATGGATAATTTGAGCAGATCGTTTGCATCAATACTTCCATTAATTCGCAAGGAACATCCTTCTGAACTAGGATTGGGGTACACCGAAAGTTCAGCCTGATTGGAGCTTGGTATGGTAATGATTCCAGTTTGCAAGTGTTCAATGGAACCAGTGCCCTCAATGCTTCCCTGATTAGTCAATTCTGCAGCTACTTCCAGCGGTGCATTTACAAACAAACGTGCATCAGGCTCAATGGTTATAGAATGAATCTTGGTTTTTTCAGTCAGGGCCGGCTGTGGAAATATGCTTCCAGGGATAACAACATCCGATGTTTCATCAGGTACCATGCCCTCTTCCCAATTTTTAGGTTCATTCCAATCGGAAGTTTCACCATTTCCCGTCCAGATGGATGCTGAATTTCTAGCCGCCGCCGCTGTCGCATTGGTAATGATTGCCGGGGCGGTATACGTTACATTCACCCAGCATCGCTGACTAGGATTGGTTGAGACACTATTTTTGACTTTCAACGTAATCCATCCGGTAGTGGTAGGAATGTAATTTCCCGTGAGTGTTCCAATGCCAGTTTTGGTAGACAGTATACCACCGGCACTATTGTAAAGTCCAATGAAGAGGCTTTTGGTCGATTGTTCTGGATAGAGGATATAGGTAACGGGCTTCCCACTTTCTACATACACTTTACCTACAACACGAAAATTGGTTGAGCTGGCCGGCAATGCGCCTCCCTGACCCAATGAATTGACATGACTGTCGCCCAAATCATTGGCCATTTCCCATTCCTGGGTTGTGGACGTACTTCTCGGAGGCGTATACTGTGCGTTGTCTTTCCCGATAGGCGCCCAAACACTGTATCCATGGCGACCGGCTACATTGAGTGCCGGATTTACAGGGGGGGTGCTAATAAGTGCCCATCCGTTTGCATCAACCGTCACTGTTGTGGATCCATTGGCGCCACTATAGTCCTTCAAAATCGTTCCTGCAGCAAACCCCGTATTGATCCATTGGTTTTGCCAAATGCTCCAGTTATCAGTAATTCCAACAATTGCTTTCCCGGCTCGTGCAATGATTAAATAGTCAGGACTTGCAACAGGCACCTGATACGCGCCGGATTTAAAATCCAGATTTTGATGGCACCATAGTAAATTCAAAAGATCGGAATTCGCAGGAAGGCTGGACGTTGATTTGGGGTCATGGGTATAGCGGTTGCCCAATGTACCAATGCTGAAAATGTCCTCGAAAAAGATTTGTGGATTTCCATCCAACGCAAGAATCAGCGCATAAGCAGTAGCTAGGCGAGGCTCATTTGGGTCAATATGCCCCGATAATTCCGATCCGGTGTTCCAGCCGGTATAGTTTCCTGCGGCATTTAACTGGGGACGAAATGTATCGTGGTTATTAACAAATGGAAC
>CALQRR010000100.1 GCA_943333015.1 Chitinophaga pinensis
GATGTTGAAAACGACTTTGTATTCGAGGTAACTCCAATACCAGGTTATGAGGTAAATGAGCAGGCGGTGTTTGTTTTCAAAATACCGGTAAATGCCCGCTTCGGTGGTTTCGATTTCGGTAGCGAGTTTTCGAAAGGTGAAGTTTTCAAAACCAAGTTTGTTGATCAATAGTAATCCAGAATGGACTATCTTTTTGCCCAAAGCGGTCTCTTCCGGATTTCTCAGGAAAAGCTTCTCATTCATCTTGATTTTAATTTCCAGCTCCATGAACAAAGAATCTAAACTTCTGTTTTTAAAATGCGAAGATAGTAATACTATCACATAAAATATAGTTACTATCTTTGCGTTCAGATAAACCTATGGATAAGTCAAAAATGCTCTTTCGATGGATGTTTAACGAACGTTCCATCATTAGTAAAATATACCTGTTGGCCTTGCTTCAGGGCGTGATGTATTTAGCTATTCCCTTAGGTATTCAGGGAGTTGTGACGTTCATCATGGCAGGAAGTTTTTCTGCATCGCTCTTGTTGTTGTGTACCATCATCGTGCTTGCGGTCACTTTTATTGGTTTTTTTCAGATCTGGCAAATGCGCCTGAATGAAACATTGCACGAGAAAATTTTCACTGATATAGCCTCCCGCATCGGGAATTTCCTCAACGATACAGTTCCTGCAGAACGCATTATTAGTAAGCTCAATCATTTCTTTGAGGTGGTAACCCTTCAGAAGGGCATCAGCAAAATACTGCTCGATTTTTCGTTCTCCATCATCAGTATCTTTTTTGGTCTGATGATTCTGCCGCTTTACAGCTCCTGGTTTTTGGTACTTACGCTTTTACTCGGGTTGTTTTTCTACTTCATCATCCGCTATTATGGCAAAGAAGGAATGGAAACCAATTTGGAAACTTCGAACAAAAAATACAAGTTGATTATCCATTTTCAGGAAAACAGCAACAACCCGAAAGATGGCTCGTCCGATTTTATCACCCGGACTGATGAAATTTTGGATATGTATTTAACAGAGCGGAAAAAACATTACCGCATTCTTGAAACTCAGTTTAAAGGAATCGTCATTTTTAAAATACTCTTCAGTGCTGCATTGCTTTTTGTGGGAGCCTATCTCGTGCAAAATGGGGAGCTTAATATTGGCCAGTTTATCGCCTCCGAAATCATCATCATTCTGGTCATTAATTCCATCGAAAAACTCATTGTCAGCCTCAATACCTGCTACGACATCATTACCTCTCTCTATAAAATTGAGCGCATTTTCGGTGATCAGCAGGAATATTCATTTTTTAGGGAACAGAAAAAGCAACTTAAAAGTACGGTCAATATTTACCAACGTCCATATCCACGGGCGATCCGGTATTTTATCATTGCCATTTGCCTTTCCGGTGTCGTGATGTTATTTATGCCCTGGACACAAAATGTTGAATCAAA
The DNA here is from genome assembly GCA_943333015.1 of Chitinophaga pinensis. Classification (GTDB taxonomy): domain Bacteria; phylum Bacteroidota; class Bacteroidia; order M30B66; family M30B66; genus CALQRR01. The sequence goes on from CALQRR010000100.1 coordinate 1,439, forward strand.
CGGATCTGTGTCGACGTTAAATCCAGAAAACCGACCGCAGACGGTGACTTCGCGTATTTCTGGTCGTGTCGAAAAATGGTTTATTCGGGATGGAGATTTGGTCAACCGAAATGACACCATTGCGTTTATTTCCGAGATCAAGGAAGAGTATATCGATCCTCAGCTGATCGAACGTTCGGAGCAACAGATTGCCTCGAAAGAATCGGCGATGGAATCGTATGAAAAGAAGATCAATGCTGTGAACCAGCAGATTGATGCCTTGAACCGTTCCCTCCGTTTGAAGATGGAGCAAGCACGGAATAAAATCATTCAGGCCAAAATAAAGGTCAGCACCGACAGTACCGAAGCCAGTGCTTCCACCAACAATTACAGGGTATCCGAAACGCAGCTCAAACGCTATGAAGAGCTGTTGGGCAAAGGTGTTATTTCGCGGACAGATGTTGAAAACCGACGCATAAAAGTTCAGGAAGCGTTGGCTAAAAAGACCTCTGCCGACAATAAATTCTTTGCTGCTAAAAACGAATTGCTTAACACCGAAATTGAGATTAATTCGATTCAGCAGGAGTATGCGGAGAAGCTGATGAAAGCTGATTCGGAGAAGTTTTCGGTGATGTCGGCGTTGTTTGAATCGGAAGGAGCACTGACCAAACTGCAAAACCAGCTGGTGAATTACAGCATGCGTAGTGGCTTTTATTATGTGCTGGCGCCGCAAGATGGATACATCAGTAAAATGAGCATTCAGGGTATTGGAGAGATTGTAAAAGAAGGTGCTCCACTGTGCAGCATTGTTCCCAAGCAAAATGAGCAGGTGGTCGAATTGTATATCAATCCCATTGACTTGCCATTGATACGGAAAGGTCAAAATGTACAGCTTCGTTTTGATGGCTGGCCTGCCTTTGTCTTTTCGGGATGGCCGGGCGTGAGTTACGGGACCTATTCGGCCGAAATTGTTGCGTTCGACCGGGTGCTTTCCGACAACGGAAAATTCCGGATTCTGGCGAAAAGCTCGGGAGATCCTTGGCCGGATGCCATTCAGATAGGCAGCGGCGTAAAGGGGTTTGCCTTGCTGGGGAATGTGCCGCTGTTTTATGAACTGTGGCGGCAGATCAACGGGTTTCCACCGGAGTATTATGTGAAGAAAGACACTCAAATGCCGTATGAAAAGAAATAATCATCTGCCCGGAATTTTTGCTGTATTCCTTTTAATTTCTGTTCTACACATTCGGGCGCAAACGCCCTTGAAACTGAGTTATGCCGATTTTTTGGGCAATATAGTAGCACATAATCCCATGGCTCAGCAGGCCACCAATATTAGTCAGTACGGGGACCTGCAATTACGCGCCGCCCGGGGGAAATACGATCCGCAACTTACCGGTAGTCATGAGAATAAGTTTTTTGGTGGAACGAATTATTTTACCACAGTCAATTCTGAAATCAAACAACCACTGTTTACCTCACAGTTTTTCAGATTCGGCTATGATTACGGCATTGGAAGCTATGTGAATCCAGATCAACGGACGTCCTCTTTTGGTTTGCCTTATGTGGGCATGGAAGTGGCATTACTGCAAGGAATGATGATGGACAAGCGCAGGGCCGATGTGTTGAAATCGCGCGCATACGTGAAGTATTATGAGGCCGAAAATCAGATTCTGATCAATCAACTCTTGTTCGAATCTTCACAGAAATATTTCGACTGGTTATTTTCACTCCGACAAGTATCGCTCAACGACTATTTTCTTGAACTGGCAGAGCAGCGCTACCGTGGTATTGAAGAATTGACAAACATCGGCGAACGTCCTGCTGTGGATACCATCGAAGCTGGATTGTTTATTCAGTCGCGCTTATTGGATTTGCAAAATGCCCGTCTTGAAAATTTGAAAAATGCCAATGATCTGGCGGCATTTAATTGGCAAAACGAATCAATGGGCGCCGTATCTGTAAGTTATATCCCTGCAGATACGTTGGATGTGTATTATGAGCGCGCTAAAAATAGGCTTTCCCAAATCCTTTATCAGGACACGTTGCGTAATCCGGTGATTTCCAAATACAGTGCATTACAAGGTGTCTTGGAGATCGATAACCGGTTGAAGAAGGAAATGATCAAGCCGCAGCTGAATGTGAATTACAATTTGTTATCGAACAATTCCCTGGATGCAGCGCCGGTATTTGCGACTAACAGTTATAAATGGGGGATAAATCTTTCCTTTCCATTGTTGTTCCGAACACCGGTGAATGAATATAGAATGGCCAAGATTGTTTCATCCAACAACAGTCTGGAATTGCTCAATAAAAACAACGAGTTGAATTATAAAATGAATTTACTCGGACAATCCATGAGTGTGCTTGCAGAACAATTGCTCAATGCTCAGAAATCGGTGACTTATAGTAAACGTCTGGTGGAAGCTGAAAAAGAGCGGTTTGCACTGGGCGAAAGTTCCCTTTTTTTAATCAATACCCGCGAATCGAAATGGCTCGAGTCTGAGCTCAAACTAGCCGAATACAAATTGAAATTTATCAAAGCAGCCTTGCAGATTATTTACCTCAAAGGAAATCTCAACTACACACTTTAAAACGGAATAATACCAGTTTTAATACTGATTTATCCAGCTGAAATGCTGCGCTATAATCGCCTCTTTTTCATCCCGCAAATACGTTAAAAAGGCAAGAGCCAACGGAGAATGGTTTTTATTCTTGAGCCAAATCAGGTTCCAGTTCGACTGTATCGGAAATCCTTTTACTGGAATAATCTGCAGATCGCCGCAGGTTAGTTCGTTTTTAATCCCAATGAGCGGCATAACCGAGCAGCCGAGCCCAGCAATAACGGCCTGTTTGACGGCCTCGTTCGAGGTGAGCTCCATCTTTTTGATGACTGGAATATTGTTCTGATCAATAAATTTTTCCATGGTCAGCCGGGTGCCTGATCCGGCTTCTCTGTATATGAGCGGCAGATCTTCAAAAATGCGTTTATCGTAGAGCTGCTTTTGTAAAACAAAGTCCTTGTTTCCAATGAGGTACAATTTATTCTCAAGTAATTCAATCTTTTCCACCTGCATCGTTTCTGGAAGCACCGACACCAATGAGAAATCGACTTCGTTTTCTTCTAAACTTAACAGTACTTTCGATTTGTTGGTCACATCCAGAATCAACTCAATTCCAGGATGTTTTTTATAAAATTCGGTGAGTAAAAACGGAATGACATATTTGGCCGTAGAAACAACCGAGATTTTAAGCCTTCCCGTTAATTGTCCTTTGAATGCCTGAGTTTTGTAGTTGATGGCATGCACTTCATTTAGAATATTTTCGGCTGCCCTGGCAATTTCTTTTCCAAAATCGGTGACATATAATTTCCGTCCGATGATTTCTGTCAGTGGTATATCAAATTGATTCTGGAAATTCTTCAGCTGAATGGAAACAGCTGGTTGTGTTAGATGCAGTTCTTCCGCAGCTTTGGTAATGCTCTGTGTTTGCGTAATGGTATAGAATACCTGCAGCTGATGAAGGGTATAATGCATAGTGCGAAGTTGGAATGGGTAAAAATAGCGAAGAGACAGCAATGCAGAACGTATCTCCTGCACAACTGTCTCTTCAATTATTCGCTTAGTCTACCTGATCAACAACCTATTTTTCTGAAGCTGCCGTTACTCTGAATTCAGAACGGATATTCACTAGATTGTCGGAGTCATTCATGCCTTTACACATCACCGCAAGGTCGTTTTGAAGCCGCTTGATACGGTTTTCACGCATCTTTATTTCTTCTTCCGAACTCTCACCGGTGATCCTTTTTTCATGAAATCGGATTTTGACTTCTGTCATGGCCGTTAGCAGATCCTGTGCTTCTCGCGCAGTAAATTGACCTTGTATGAGTTGCATATTCATTTTTGGATTATTGTCCTTGCCCCAGTGAGTATGCCGGTTTGCCATCAAATGCATACAGGTTTTCTGTCTTGATGCTATCGATGTTATGCGTCATGGCCGTTTGTAAAAGCGTCACAATTGTTCCTTTTGTCATTTCTTTTCCAGGAATCGGTACAAAGCGACAGCGCCAATGATCGGTGCAGAATGTTTCTTTAAATCCTTCTGGCCAAACTTTAATACCCCGGTTGGTAATCATGGAAAGTTTTACCGTCTCGTTTTGAAGCTGTTGTATATGCTGTGCTAGTTCATCGGGTGATTCTCCATTCCAATGAACAAAAAGATCCACGCCAACCAGCTCTTTATTGCTTGGTTTTTTACGGATGTATTTGGGAAGATTCAGTGCCGAACCGTTTGAATAATTAACCGGTTTAAGTGTTTGTGGTTTTTTGCCCAGATTTTGAATCACGGCTAATGCAAATTCATGGGTTCCCACCTTGAGTTTGCTTTCTCCTTCTTTGAAAATGTCATACGTGTGAATGCCTTCTTCCAAAGTGGTTAACCAGGCATTCTGCACCTTTTCAGCTACTTCCGTTTGTCCAATATGATTCAGCATCATTATAGCGCCCTGCAATAATCCAGATGGGTTGGCCATGTTTTGTCCGGCACGTCGTGGGGCTGATCCATGGATTGCCTCAAACATGGCGCATTCTTCTCCGATGTTCGCCGAGCCTGCTAAACCTACCGATCCTGCAATTTGTGCCGCTACATCCGACAACACATCTCCATATAAGTTAGGCATCACAATCACATCAAAAATCTCCGGTGTATCGGCCATTTTTGCTGCACCGATGTCGATAATCCAATGCTCATTTTCAATCTCCGGATAGTCCAACGCAATCTCGTTAAACACCGCATGAAACAGTCCATCTGTTTGTTTCATGATATTGTCCTTGGTAAAGCAAGTCACTTTTTTTCGCCCGTATTGCCGCGCATATTCAAATGCATACCGAACTATTTTTTCACATCCCGGCCGGCTTATAAGCTTTAAGCACTGAACCACTTCATCGGTTTGCTGATGCTCAATTCCGGCATAC
>CALQRR010000101.1 GCA_943333015.1 Chitinophaga pinensis
CTGAGGAACATGCCATGAATATGCTGATAAAAAGGAGCGCCGAGGGAACTAGTAATTTCTTCATACCGTTTTTTAGCTCAACAAAGATATGCTTTTATGTGTGTCGAAATTATTTTTTAGACACACCTAAATCTACCTGCTGTCAGAGGCTTATCACTGATATGGAAATGCTGGATGACGTTTAATAGCATCAATCTGACGCAGATGATGAATCAAGTGCCAATAAAGAAAACCGAGCGTTTGTTTGGCTGTCAATGCTCCTGCATGCGGATGTTTGAACAGCAGATTTGCATGTTGCTGCCAAGACAATGACTCAATAAACAGATGTAGCTCTAGGAGTTGCATCTGCCATGTTTTTTGAATCTGACTAGCATCAATATCTGTGGCAATTTCGACAACCACGGAAGGCGCTTTGAATTTTTTGGGAAGGATTAAACTCAGGGAGAGCAGCGCATAACGGCGGTGATGTTTAAAAGCCGGCCGCCTATACTTGCCACTCTTCACACGTTGATTCATTGATTTCAAAGTGAGCCGTTCGACATCCATCAAATGAGAAAAAACAGCATCTAGCCCCCATTTGCCATTACCCGGCTGAAACCTATGCTGCGCATCTGAAAGAGAATTCCAGTGTTTCAGCAGTGAAGTTACAGCTCGCTCGTAACGTTTCAGAGCGTTTAAAAGTGGTTTGTTAATTACTTTCTTTTCCACTTGAAATCTATTTTCCAACAAAGGTGAGTCATCAGACATCAGTATCATTTTTTTTAGTGTCCCCCTTCCCCCGAAACAGTCTTATTTAAATTGGTGTTTCATTTCTCGCTCTCATACACTGAAACCTTGACGATTCTCAGGGTTTGGAGATAATTCGATTTAAAATTAGAAATCCTATTTTCTCTTACAGGTTGAATTCGAAACTTCCTTAATGTGAAGAAGAAACATCATTTAGAAGTAAAAGTTGCTTTCCAATTCAAATCATTTTCATGTGTCAGGCTAAGAATGTCTTGCTCAGAAGCGATCAAACCAAGCTGTTAATTAAGCCTATTAAAGGTACGGAAACGGATAGAATTGTGATCGAATATCGGCGTTCAACTGCGTTGTTTTATCACCAACCGCGTTACGTTCTTACACACGTTGGAAATGGTATTTCAAATGGGAATATTCCTGTGACCTTTAAGTAATTCTCATCGTACACCAACAAACAAAATCGCAGTATGATGAATAAGTACATTGTAACAATCTCATTTTTATCAGTGATCGGATATGGACATTCACAGGGTCAATATTCTTCAAAAATGGCTGCCCTGACCCAAAGCGTGGTTGCCATTCAGGGATCTAAATCAGCTGCTTGTGGCGTCTTTATGACCATGGAATCGATGAACTATACCGACGGCGGTGATAGTCGAGCGATTCAAGTGAAAGTGGAACAACCGCTTTGCGATCAGCAACAAGGCATTCTGGCTATGATTAATCCATCAGGAGCTGACTGGAAATATAAAGTCATCCGTAAAGAAGGCAACATTGTGAGTGAAGGAACGGTAGGATACAACCGTCGCATTGGCAGCCTAGCTCCAGGCTCCTATTTGATTCAGTTTACATTACCGGATGGCACATCTGCAGTCGACGAATTTGCTGTACGCACACCTCAGGGAATGCAAACTTCCATAGAAGTAGCAGCATCCAATAAGTATCAAAGTGGAAATAAACTCTCCTTTGCTGCTTCCAATAACGAAGCATCGGAGTTTATCTGGGATTTTGGTGATGGATCTGCACCTGTTTATGGTGGTAAAAAAACGGATCATGCCTTTTCTAAACCAGGAACGTATACGATAACATTAACGGCAAATAATTTTGACTGCAGTAGCAACGCAACCCGACAGATTATAGTCCATGGTTCAACTGCTGCTGGGGAAACGGAAAATTAATTTTCGAATTACTTTATAAAATCTCGCCCGCTGTTTATTTAAAAGGAAACAGCGGGCTTTTTTTTCATCTTTGACAGATGAAATTACTGAAAGAATTATGTGCTGTTAGAGCTACTTCCGGTGACGAAGGTCCGATGAAAGAGTTTCTGCTACACTATATAGAAACGCATCAACATACTTGGAAAAATCAACCTGTTATTCATCATGGAGATGAATTTCAGGATTGCATCATGTTGGTTTTCGGAAAGCCGCGTGTGGCTATTTATGCACACATGGATTCTATTGGTTTTACAGTGCGATATGGTCGTCAACTTGTAAAAATTGGAGGTCCCAGAACTATTAGTGGCTATCGTTTAGTTGGAAGTGATTCCAAAGGCGAGGTTGAATGTTTGCTCGAAGTGGAAGAAGATGGGGAAATCAATTACATCTATCACCGGGAAATTGAAACAGGTACACCTCTGAGTTTCAAACCCGACTTTCGGGAAACGGCAACTCAGGTTCAATGTTGCTATATGGACAATCGTTTAGGCGTTTATGCTGCTCTGAAAGTAGCCGAAACGCTCGAAGATGGAATCATCGCATTTTCAAGTTGGGAGGAACACGGTGGTGGTTCTGTCGGATATCTGGCAGATTACATGTACCGGAAATATCAGGTGCGTCAAGCATTGATCTCCGACATAACTTGGGTAACAGAAGGTGTTAAAGCAGGTAAAGGTGTTGCAATTTCCATTCGCGATTCAGGCATTCCCCGCAGGGCATTTGTAAATAAAATACGAAACATAGCCGAGGAGTCGACCGTTCCGTTTCAGCTTGAAGTGGAAGGTAGCGGAGGAAGTGATGGCACCGACTTACAAAAAAGCATGCTCCCAATTGACTGGTGTTTTATCGGAGCACCAGAAAAAAATGTGCATACTCCTGAAGAAACCGTCCATAAGAAAGACATACAAAGCATGATCGATTTGTATGGAGTACTGATGAAGAGTTTGTGATAACGCAGTGTTTAAAACAAGAAAGGCCGGAATATCCGGCCTTTCTTGTTTTCTCAATTTCTTATTTCATCAGATTCACAACGCCTTCATAACGGTGAACAAATCCACGGTCGTCAGTCACTTCCATTTTATATAAGTAGACACCTGGGGGCGCTATATCTTCGGAAGCAAATGGTTTTCCATCCCAACCATTTTCCATGTCGTAAGATGCATAAACCTGCTGTCCCCAACGGTTAAAAATATACGTGTGGTACCCTTGCATTCCCTCCCCATAAGCCCGGAAATAATCGTTTACTTCATCTCCATTGGGAGAAAAACTATTTGGGATATAAATACGGTAACCGGTTGTAATGGTAATGTCACGACTCATTGAATCGACGCATCCAAATTCATTACCTACAAACTGGTGAATGTTATATAAACCAGCTGAATCTGGAAAAACATAGGCCTGATTTAAACCATACAACGTATCTTCAGTAGAGATAACATACCACACGGTATCTGCCTGAACAGCGGAACTAATCATCTCAATGAGCGGATCAATAACGGTGGCTTCCAGAGCAGATAAATTGAAACCTGCACGTGGAACTGGATTTACTAAAATATAATCTTTACGATCATTACTATCAGAACAACCATTCGATGTAGTGACATTTAAAGAAACATCATACAATCCAGCTTCTTCATAGTTAAATGTAGGTTCTGCAGAAGCAGATGGATTACCTGTTCCGAAATTCCATACATATTGCAGGTTTGCCGGTCCGGAGGAGATATTGATAAATTTGACTTTTACGGGCAAACAACCTGTTGTTATTTCACCATAAAAGTCAGCTACAGGCTCAGGGTAAATAACAACATCGGAAGTATACAGATTACTGAAACATCCAGAATCATCAATCTGAAGTGAAATTGTTTGAGAACCTGTTGTTGAAAATGAAATGTTGGATGGATTCAGAATACTGCTCGAAGGGACACTGGCATTCGGACCAAAATTCCAGATGAAATCAGCTGTGCCGGTGAAATCGCCTTGAGCTTCAAAACTGAAGGAATTTCCATTCATACACTGTCCCGGTGGAACCGCAAATGAAACAAACGGCGGTGCAGTTACAGAATAAAACATTGAATCGGAAGCTTCACATTGTCCATCATTCGCCGTTAATACAAACTGATAGGTCTGGGTACTGGTCGTGTTGTTAAATAACTGAATGCTCGACAAAGGTTGTGTTGCATCAAGTATTCCCACAATCGGTGTCCATTGGTAAGTGTTTCCGGGTATGCCTGGAACACCAATAGTAGCAGTTGCACCAGAACAAACTTCATGATCTATTCCAGCATCCACCTGTGGCAATGCTAATACTGTGATGTTTTGAGTTGAGGTAACAGACTGACAACCCAGAGAAACTACATTTAGTGTAATTGATTGTGCTCCAATAGTGTTCCATTCCACATCTATGGGTCCTGGACCAACAGTCGTATTTCCGACACCTGTTCCAAAATCCCAGTTATAAATAGCAGAGGGTGCTGCTTGACCAGTAAATTGCAACGTAGATGCGCCATCTAAACAAATAGGTGTACTTGCTGTAAACGTTGACGTTGGAATCGGATTTACAATAACGGCTACTTGTGTTTGAGTTGACGGGCAACCGTTTTCTGTTACCGTCAAATTAAGAAAGTATGAACCGGCAGTTGACCATGTTACTGAATGCGGACCAACACCTGAAGCAGATGCAGGGGATGCTGTTGGAAAGGACCAGCTATAAGTTGCAGTACCTCCAGCTCCCCCAGTATATGAAACGCTACTTGGACTCCCCGCACAAACTGGACTTAGCGCAGTAAACGCTGAAGAAGGCGTTTGATATATGTTTACGTTTTGAGTGAAGACTGGTGATGTACAACCGTTTTCAGTCACTGTAAGAGATATTGTTTTTGATCCGGAAGCAGACCAATTTACCGTATAAGGGCCTGCCGTTGAACCGGTTGAAGCTGCAATTCCTCCGTTGAAATTCCAAGCGTAAGTTGCTGCTGCTGTTCCGGTTCCGGTATATGTTACATTGGCATTCACTCCCGGGCAAACGGCGGCAGTTGTTGTGAAGTTTGCAGTAGGTGTTGGAAAAATTGTAACCTGCTGTGTAGTTACTGTGGAAGTACATCCATTCTCAATAACGGTAAGACCAACATTCTGTGTTCCTGAAGCTGGCCAGGACACCTGCTGGTTACCTGCTGTTGTGCCACCGGGAGAAATAGCACCAGTTCCATAAGTCCAGTTGTAGGTTGCTGTTGCTCCTGCTGAACCGGTATAAGAAAGTGTTGTCTGAACTCCCACACAAACTCCTGTTGGATTGATAGAGAATGAAGAAGTTGGAATAGGATTAACCGTGACTGTATGAGAAGTCACAGTAGATACACATCCGTTTTGAGTAACCGTTAAAGTCAACGTTTTTGTTCCTGCAGAAGGCCAGTTAACTAAATACGGTCCTACGCCTGTTCCACTGGCAACCACTCCTCCATTCCAATTCCAAGAGTATGTAGCTCCTGCAGTTGCTGTCCCTGCATACGTAATTGTTGCATTTTGATTTGGACAAACGCCCGCAGTTGAAGAAAAATCGGACGTTGGAATTGCAAAAACGGTTACTGGAACTGTGGTAGTGTTAGAGATACATCCATTATCATTACATACTAGCGTAATATTTTTGGTTCCGGATGTGGTCCAAGTGACAGAAAATGGACCTTGACCTGTTGCAGGAACAGCTGTTCCTCCATCAAAATTCCATGTGAAAGTGGATGTACTTGCAGCATTTCCGGTATACGTTACTGTTGTGGCTGTGCCGGTACAAACGGAAACAGGATTGACCGTAAATGTAGACGTTGGAGGCGGGAGAACGGTTACAGTATGAGTAGTAACAGCTGAAATACAAGTACCGATGCGAACTTCCAAAGTGACCGTTTTCACTCCTGGTGTTGACCACGTAACAGCGAAAGGACCAATTCCCGATGCCGGAACGGCTACACCTCCGTTAAAATTCCAAACAAATGTAGCTGACGCAGGGGCATTTCCAGTATACGTGACGGTAGCCGGAGCGGCACCACAGACCTGAGAAGTTAACGTAAATGGAGAAGTGGGAGATGAGACGACATCTACGGTGGTGAAAAAAGTATCGGCGGCACATGCACCTCCGTTGATTCGCATGCTGACATTCTTTGTTCCGGGTGTTGCCCAGCTAACTGTGTGTGGACCATATCCGGTTCCAGGCAAAGCTGTTCCACTGTCAAAATTCCACGTGGGAACAGCAGAAGCAGTTGGCGTTGGCTGTCCTATAAATGTAAATAACGATGTTTCCTGTCCTGCGCAAATGGGCGATATTACGGTGAAGGTCGCATCGTATTTGCGAGGCCTGATGACGACGGTATCACGAACAGTAACTGTTCCTACAC
>CALQRR010000102.1 GCA_943333015.1 Chitinophaga pinensis
ACGGGAACCTAAAACCTGATTGCTGTTAACAAAGTAATTGGTTGGAGTAATGGTAATCACAGCACCAACATCCCGATAACGGCCTGTTGAACTGATGATAATCTGACCACTACGGTTTTTCAAATCGTTTCCAATGCAACCGGTTCCAAAATCAATGATGATGGTATCGGGATTGACTGCTGAAACGGTTCCTGCTGTATCAAAAGTGATCACAGCGCAATTAGACAGTAGAATTGCCTCATCAGAAGAAAGCTTGAACGAGGAGAGATCACCTGTTTTTGCAGCCTGATCAGCAATATCGTTTAGCTCATTGAAATTACGCTCAGCAATGCTTTCATTTTTAGAAGCATTGGTATCACTGTCTTTGTCCGAATCTTTTTTACAAGAGCTGAATGAAAAAAGCACGGTAGCTGCCATCAAGGCACTGAATCGAATGGTGGATTGAATCGCTTTCATCTTTTAGGGTTTTACGAAGCCTTGACTAAAGTAATACGAATCCGTTTAATCGGATAGTTTTTATGCCGACCGCATCAATCCAAATACAGCTGGGAGCTTTTGGATTTCGGGCTTTTGTGCTTTCCATCTGTTTACAGGTTGTGTGCGAATCCAGCCTCCGGGAACAGTTAAATTAACGCCAATGCATAAACGGGTATTGGCATTGAGCGTAGCGTAACAGTCTTCCAGCATGGAGGTATTGCGGTAAGGTGTTTCGATGAAAAACTGTGCATACCCGGTTTGAAACGAGATTTGTTCGAGTTCCCGCAACCGCTTTACACGTGCAATTTTATCGATAGGAAGATAGCCATGAAAGGTAAATTGCTGTCCATTGAGTCCCGATCCCATGATACTCAACATAATTGCTGATGGACCAGGAATGGGCACCACCGGAATTCCCATATCGTGCGCCAATGCAAGTAATCCAGCTCCAGGATCGGCAATAGCTGGAGCACCGGCTTCGGATAAAACACCTGCATCGGCACCGTTGCGAACCAATGTTAGCAGGTTGAGCTGTTCCTCAATACGGGTGTCTTTATCAACCCGATGCAATTCAATGTCATCAAAAGAACCCGCATATCCGGCTTTGCGCAGAAAGCGACGGGCACTTTTTTCGTTTTCTGTAAAGTATACCCGGAGTTCCTGAATGAGCAGTTGTTCCCAGCCACACAATGAATCAAGGCGGGCTTCATCCCCCAAATAGGAGGGAAGCAAGAAAATTGTACCGGTGGACATACTTATAAGAGTGTGCTGAGAATTTTCAACGAAACGTCATCCAGCATCTGATACACCTCTTCAAATCCTTCCATGCCTCCGTAATAGGGATCTGGTACAGAACGATTGCTGTCGGGATGGCTCACATTAAGAATCAGAGCGACTTTTTTGCGATCGTCATCATTGCGTGCCATCGACAAGATGTTCATCATGTTGGAAGCATCCATCGCAAAAATGTGATCGAAAACATCAAAATCCTTGATAGTAAATTGCCGAGCTGACAATCCGGAAATATCAATACCACGTTTTTCGAGCGTACGTATAGCTCTATAATCCGGGCTTTCACCGGTGTGGTAATCGGAAGTTCCGGCGGAGTCGACCATTACTTTTTTTCCTGACTCTTCTATTCGGGCGCGCAGGATGCCTTCTGCCATAGGGGAGCGACAAATGTTGCCCAGGCAGACCATCAGTATTTTATCGACGGACAATTTTTCGAATGAATGGGTTATTGGTTACCGATCTTCTTTTCAATTTCATCGATGTAGACGCGAAATTTCTTGTCTGTTTCGAGTAAGTTGTTTACTGTACGGCAAGCATGAAGAACAGTTGCATGATCTTTTCCTCCACATTGTAATCCAATGCTGGCAAGAGAAGATTTAGTCATGTTTTTAGCGAAGAACATGGCTATTTGACGGGCTTGAACAACTTCACGTTTACGCGTTTTTGATTTGAGCAATTCCAGCGGAAGGCTGAAATAATCAGAAACAACCTTTTGAATAAAATCTATAGAAATTTCACGGGTGGTATTTTTGACAAACTTGTCGATCATCTGACGCGCCAGTTCCATGGTAATGGCTTTGCGGTTAAGTGTTGATTGAGCAACAAGAGATATCAACGCACCTTCAAGTTCACGCACGTTGGTGGTGATGTTGTAAGCCAAGTATTCGATAACATCCCGTGGCATTTCAATTCCATCGGCATATATCTTCTTTTCGAGAATCGCGATACGTGTTTCGAGATTCGGAACCTGAAGATCGGCGCTCAATCCCCATTTGAAACGAGAAAGCAAACGCTGCTCAAGTCCTATCAGCTCAATAGGTGATTTATCAGAAGTCAGCACCAATTGCTTTCCAGTTTGGTGCAAGTGGTTGAAAATCTGGAAAAATACATCCTGAGTTTTCTCTTTCCCTGCGAAAAACTGCACATCATCAATGATCAGCACATCGATCATCTGATAAAAGTGAATGAAATCGTTATGTGAGTTATTCTTTACAGCATCGACAAACTGGTGACAGAATTTCTCCGACTGAACGTATAAAACGGTTTTGTTCGGGAAGTTTTTCTTGATTTCAATCCCAATGGCATTGGCAAGGTGTGTTTTACCCAATCCAACTCCTCCATAAATAAGCAATGGATTGAATGCCGTTCCGCCGGGCTTATTGGCAACAGCGAAACCGGCTGAACGCGCCAAACGGTTGCAATCGCCTTCCACCAAATTATCAAACGAATAATTGGGATTAAGCTGTGATTCCACATTCATCTTCTTCAAACCTGGAAGGATGAACGGGTTTTTGATCGAATTGCTGTTGAGATCGATCGGCATTGAAACAGCAGGGTTCTTCAGCGACTTATGATTTACCGCCGGAATGTTTACCGTATATGGATTCGCATTACGGTAATTGTTTTCCATAATGATGGAATACTCAAGTCTCCCCTCAGGCCCAAGTTCTTTGTTGATCGTTTTTTTCAACAGATCAATGTAATGCTCTTCCAACCATTCATAGAAAAATTGACTTGGCACCTGTATCGTAAGGACGCTTCCGTTAAGCTTCACGGGACGAATAGGGTCAAACCAAGTTTTGAAACTTTGCTGGTTGACATTGTCCTTAATGATGTCCAGGCAGTTTTGCCATATTTTCTCAAATGATTTCTCCATTATATGCATAATCTGTTAGTGTTGTGCTGATTGGGGGTTGACCCCCTGAATCGGGCGATGCTCTAAGGGAAGAGCGAAAATGATGTTGCAAATATTTGTCAAAAATTTGTTAAAAAAAAATCAAACTGCTATTGACTTTTTGAAAACTTCAATTCGGGTGAATGCCTGATTTTTCACGTTGTTTATGTTACTAAAATGGTAATCGAGCCGACCTAATCGAAGCCCAGCCCAGCCTACCTGATTTATTGTTACTGCATTCCCGACCTGATTCATCACAGTGACCGGTTTCTCCAAAAAGGTGTGTGTATGCCCTCCCAAAATCAGGTCAATGTGCTTACTGCCAGCGGCCAGCATATGGTCTGATGCCTTCATTGTATCGTACTGAAAGCCTAAGTGTGACAAACAGATGACCATGTCACATTTACGCTCATTTTTGAGGTAACTAGCCTCATGGTCAGCGGCTACAATAGGATTGTTATAATGAATACCTTTCCAGTTTGCATCCGGAACCAATCCGCTCAAATCAATCCCAACGCCCAATATACCGATTCTTAAACCATTCTTGTTCAGTATGATCGATTTTTTTAATTTCCTCTCCAGCAAGGTGCCTTTTACGTCGTAGTTACAATTCAGAAATGGGAAGTTCGCGAATGGCATCTTGTTAACAAGTCCCGCAATTCCATTATCAAAGTCGTGATTTCCCAAAGTGGCCGCCTCGTATCCCATAGCGCTCATCAACTTGAATTCCGGTTCTCCTCCATAGTAATTGAAATACGGAGTGCCCTGAAAAATATCTCCTGCATCTAACAACAAAACATTGTCCTGCTCTGCCCGGATGCTTGAAATGAGTGCCGCGCGTTTAGCTGCTCCTCCTTGACCGGGATATTTGGGATCATTGTCGGGAAAAGGATCAATTCGACTATGCCAATCGTTGGTATGCAGAATAGTGAGCGTTTTGATACCCGTTTCGTTTTCAAATGCCCGCGCCCAACCCGGCATGGCTGTTAACGCTGCCAGACTAAGTCCGTTCCGAATAAACTTACGGCGTGTCCAGGAAGTAAATTCGTCCATCGGTTCTTGGGTGAAGTTGTTGTTTGTTCGTTGTTATGGCCTGTAATTCTTCTATTAGGGCATCACGCAATTTAATTTTCAAGTTTTTACGATCCGAATAGCGGGGCATTTTATAGCCGTCGTTTCCATTGATTAGATAATCGTTTGAAATAATGGTGTAGACTTTTTCAGGATTGATTGCTTGATTGCCGATCTTTACCTGGTGTGCGCCTGAGGCTGAAATTCCCAGTGTGAATCCAGCAATAGGACCTTTTTTTTCTGCAATGAGATTGATAAAAGAGGAGAGATCTTTCCCTAAAACGTTTATGGATACCAGCTCATTGTCAAAAGGAGCTAATTCGAAAATCATTGACCGAGTGATTTTCCCTTTGGGAAGCTCAATGCGCAACCCGCCAGTATTGTAAAAAGCAATGTCGGCAGGTTTACCCAGCAATTTCTCTGAATGTTTAAGCAGTAGATCACACACTAGATTGCCCAGATTGCTTTCTGGTGTTCCTTTTACAGCCTGCGTATCCGAAATAGCCAGCACCTCATTCATGGTTTGCTGAAGTGGAATTCGATAAGGTAAAATTATCGAATCAATATCAACAGCGCTTTTGTTATACCCTCCGGTGCCGATGACATAGTTCTGTCTAGCATCCGAAATGGGTTTCAGGGGAGCAGAACAGGCTATGAACAAACTGATTGTCAGAGCGTGAATAAGTGTATGGATAACTTTAGTGGTGTTCAAAACAGAAAGGCAGAAGAATCCCGAAAATTTACATCAATTCCTGAATGTACCATCTGTCTTCGAAAAATTTCCTGTGTTTATCTATCAAACCCTTGTGCGTGTGCGTTATGCAGAGACCGATCAAATGGGATTTGTATACTATGGACACTATGCCACCTACTTTGAAGTAGCCCGTGTAGAGGCCATGCGCGCGCTGGGAATCAGTTACAAGTCGTTGGAGGATTCCGGAATACAGATGCCGGTGACCGATTTTCACATCCGTTACAAGAAGCCGGGACGGTACGATGAACTTTTACGCATTGAAACACGGATTGAGGAAATACCGTCGTTACGTATCCGTTTTAACTATACCACGTTTAATGAACAGGAGGAACTTTTGAATACAGCTGAAACGGAATTGGTGTTTATTGACAGTTCCCGGAAACGTCCGGTGAAAGCGCCAGAAACTTTACTTTCGGCATTAGTTCCCTTTTTTCATCCAAATGGCATATAAATTGGCAAGCCTAGGAAAACACTTCATGCGGAGCATTCAGATTTTCATTTTCATCTTGTTTTTTTCGCAGACAGCATCTTCGCAGATTGTTGTTAAGGAACGGGAAAAGCTTTCCGAAATACCCCAGCCAACGGGTTTTAAGGTGTCCTATATTATATTAGAGAACGGCGATACGTTGCCGGTGGTGAGTTTGCAACCTGTCAATATTTCAGAAAACCGCACATTTGCCAACAAGCGCGAGGAGCGTAAATGGAGCCGCTTGAAACGGGATGTAGCCAAAGTGTATCCGTATTCGAAAGTGGCCGGGAAAAAGCTCAAGGATTACAACGATTTGATGGTGGGCAAATCGGAGAAGGAGCAAAGCAGACTTCTAAAAAAGGCGGAAGCAGAGTTGAAGAAAGAATTTGAAGGCGATATCCGCAACATGACATTGAATCAGGGACGGATTTTGATTAAGCTCATTGACCGGGAAACCGGAAACACGTCTTATGGATTGGTCAAAGACCTGCGCGGCTCTTTCCAGGCATTTTTCTGGCAGTCGTTGGCGCGGGTGTTTAAAGCCAACCTGAAATCATCCTACGATCCCAACGCCAACAAAGAAGACAAGATGATTGAAGACATCATTGGATCGATTGAGGATGGCACGTTTGTAAACTGATTTTTTATTTTATTGGGGGTTGATTGAAGATCCGACGTTTGTCGAGGTGTGAAAATGTGTTAGATTTTAGCCGGTGAAAAGAATACGGGAAGCATCTTATTCATTACAAAACCAATTTCGGTTACCCACTGTTAGCGAATATCACTTCCCCTCAAATATGTTTCAGGTGTCATGATGG
>CALQRR010000103.1 GCA_943333015.1 Chitinophaga pinensis
AGTAGATGGTGCTGATGTTTCCTTGTTGCCAGTGTCATATAGTGGAAATGTCGTTTCTGATGGTATAAATACACTAAATCTCTTGCGTTTTACAGTTGATTTAACGGGATCGGCCATCTCTCCTTTAGGTGTTTCCTGCGCCGGTGATTGGCAAGAATTTACTGGTGGAACAAATTGGATTCCTGGGGATAATAAATTGTACGATGTTACTCCGAATGATGGGTTAGACAATTTTACTGGTATTTACTATGTTCCAGCGGGTACTTATAAATATAAGTTTGTAAACGGAGTTACTTGGACAGAGGCTGAGTCTGTGCCTACAGCTTGTCAAGTTGGAGGAGGTAATGATAATCGTCAAGTTGTTGTTTCAGCACCAACAACGGTAAAATACTGCTTCGGTTCTTGCAGCGATGTGTGTGTGCCAGTAACGACTTACAGCTTGACATTGAATGTTGACATGAATTTCAACTGTAATTTCGATGTTAACTCTACAGATTCAGTTGATATTGCAGGTCCATACAATGGATGGGCAGGAGGAACTTACCTGACAGACGGTGATAATGATGGTGTTTATAGCATCACGATTGATGTTCCTTCTGGGGAATTTACTTACAAGGCACGTATCATTCGGAATCTTTCTCCAACATGGGAAGATGGAGCAAACAAAACCGTTCAAGTGGATGCTAACACCATTGCTCCAACGCGTTGTTTCGGTTCTGATGTTACCGGATCTTGCGCTCCGATTCCGGCACCAGCTACAATCACGTTCCGTGTGGATATGACGAATGAGACACCTGCAGCTACTATTTTTGTGAAAGGATCTTTCACGAACCCAGCTTGGGACGGTGGTTCTATTGCATTGGTTTCTACACCGGGAAATCCAGGTGTTTATGAAACAACTGTTGCTGATGTTTGCCCAGGAACACTTCGTTTCAAATTTGTAAACGGACCTGATATGGTGGCTAACGAAGAGCTGTATCCAAACATCGCTGGCGATACAGTTTGTTTATCTCGTAACCCTTTCAATAACTGGGAGCGTATTTTTGTTCGTACCAATGCTGATGCACAAACACTTCAGTTTGTTTATGACCTATGTACTGAGCTCACTATTGGTATGAATGATGTAAAACCACTTGTTGTGAATATGTTCCCGAATCCGGCTGACAATTCAACAATGATTAACTTCAATAACGCATCAGTAAGCCACACACTTGTTATGACGGATATCCTAGGACATCAAGTTGTACGTGTGAACAATGTTCGCGGAAGTTATTTGGTTGAGCGTGGTAACCTGACTGCAGGAATCTACTTCGTACAGATTACAGATGCTAAAGGTCAATCAAGCACACAAAAACTGATCTTCCGTTAATCGGTAAGTTGTTCAACTAAAAAGTCCTGACGGTTCGCTGTCAGGACTTTTTTTATGCTGTTAGGATTAAGGAGAGAGAACTTGATACGTTCTGTTCAAAAGGATGCTACAAAGATGCCTGTTGCAATTAAATGATATTGATAGATAGCCACAGACCGTCTGTAAAAAAGAACCCTATTTCTTCAGAGGAGAATATTACTTGGCAGAAACAGGATTAGCTGAAGAAGAGTTCGTACTGCGCCAGATAGATCAGTGCTCCTGCAATGTAACCGAGGAAGGCAATAAAGCCCATCTTTTTGAAATACCAGATGAAGTCAATTTTTTCCATGCCCATTGCAGCAACTCCAGCAGCCGAACCAATGATCAGGATGCTTCCGCCGGTTCCAGCGCAATAGGCAATGAATTCCCAGATTTTGTGATCCATCGGATACGTATTTAGGTCATACATGCCCATGGTTGCTGCAACTAATGGCACATTATCGACAATAGCCGACAGCAATCCGATTCCAATAACGATCACGTCTTTGTTTCCGATGGTTGCATCCATCCATCCGGCAACGCCACGCAGCAGGTGTAATGACTCAAGTCCACTCACGGCGAGCAATATCCCAAGAAAGAACAACAAGCTCGGCATATCGATCCGCATGAGTGCATTTGCGGCAGAAAAGCGCTTTTGATCGTACTCGTTTTTATTACGGTGTAACAAATCAGATGCAATCCAAACAACTCCGAGGGCTAACATCATTCCAACGTAAGGAGGTAGATGGGTGATTTGCTTGAAAACAGGAACGAGAATCAAGCCTCCCAGACCAATAAAGAAGATGATTTTATTTTCAGGTGCGAGTTTCTTTTTATCGACCGGCTCCAGATCGCCCCGAAGAGATTTTTTTTCAAACAGCGTCACATAGATCAAGGGAATGATAGCACACACCAAACTGGGAACGAAGAGCACTTTCATAATGTTGAGTGTACTCACCTGACCACCAATCCACAGCATGGTTGTAGTTACATCTCCGATAGGTGACCATGCACCACCGGCATTGGCAGCGATGACTGTCATGCCAGCAAAAAAGAGTCTTTGTTCTGGATTTTTAATCAGTTTTCTGGCCAAGGAGACCATTACAATGGTGGTGGTGAGGTTGTCGAGAATGGCCGATAGAATAAAAGTGAGGATGGCCATGATCCAAAGCAGGCGGATTTTGCTTCGGGTATTAATACGGTTGGTAATCATGTTGAATCCGTCGTGCGCATCGATCAGTTCTACAATGGTCATAGCGCCCATGAGGAAAAACAGAATCTCTGAAATGCCGGTCAGGTGATGCGCCATTTCTGCTGCCACATCGATGCTGGGCCAGCCCAAGCGGTATACCGTCCAAATGAGAATGCCCATGAGCAGGGCAGAACCCGACTTGTTAACTTTGAGGGGATGTTCAAAAGCGATGGAGGCATATCCAAGGATGAATATGGCAATGATAAGTTCGAGCATCGAAAAAAAGGTTGGGTCGAAAAACGACTTGGATGGGTTTAATGTCCGAAGATAGCCGAAACGCGAAAGACGGAAGGCGAAAGGCCGGATATCTTTTGTTTTCCAAAAACAACATACCCGCTATCGGGCACATAGCGCCACTGGAGATCATTGTCGATAAGGGGGGAATGTTCCAGTTGAACAGCTTCTATCCACTGAATACTGCCGGCAGAGTCTGCAAAAGCAAAATGGCTGACGGGTAATTTCGTGTCCAGTGCGGAATAAGAAGTAATGTGAATGCCGTTTATCGAAGAAGAATCGATGGCGTATTTACCCGCGAAAGAGGATTTATTGAGGGTGATGGATGCGAACACATCGATTTCCTTTTTCCAGTCTGGAGCGTCGATGCGTCGTTGTTCAGATTTTCCGTTAGTCATCACTGTTTTGAGCAGTTTGACGTTTGACGCATTGAGTCGGATGATCTCTTTTTGAAAAAAACTGGGGTTGTCGAAATAGGACAAAGAAGTTGTGCTCACCGGTTGATTCCTGTTACAGGAAAGCAGGCCGACAAGCACAACAGTAAGAATCAGGCAACCCCGAAGTTTCAATCGTATTAGAAGTTAAACTCGATGCCCTGCGCCAATGGAAGGGCATTTCCGTAATTGATGGTATTGGTCTGGCGGCGCATATATGCTTTCCAAGCATCAGAACCGGATTCACGTCCGCCACCTGTTTCTTTTTCCCCACCAAATGCGCCACCGATTTCAGCACCGGAAGTACCGATGTTGACATTGGCAATTCCACAATCGGAACCGGCAACAGAAAGGAATGCTTCCATTTCGCGCATGTTGTTGGTGAAGATGGATGAAGACAATCCTTGAGGAACGCCATTTTGAAGCTCAATCGCTTCTTCAATAGTGCTGTATTTAATCAGATAAAGAATCGGTGCAAATGTTTCTTCCTGGACAATATCGAAGTGATTTTCTGCTTCGATGATGCAGGGCTTCACATAACAACCACTTTCATAGCCTTCGCCTGTAATGACACCACCTTCGACAAGAATTTTCCCACCTTCGGCTTTTGCTTTTGCAATGGCATTGGTGTAGTCTTCGACTGCTTTTTTATCGATGAGCGGCCCTACGTGGTTTGCCTGATCGAGCGGATTGCCAATTTGAAGTTGGCCATATGCCCCTTTGAGCACGTCACATACTTTGTCGTAAATGCTTTCGTGAATGATCAGTCGGCGGGTGGATGTGCAACGTTGACCCGCAGTACCTACAGCACCGAAAACAGATCCAACAAGAACCATTTTAAGATCGGCATTTTCGGTTACGATAATGGCATTGTTACCGCCAAGTTCGAGGATGGAGCGTCCGAAACGGGCTGCAACTGTTTGAGACACGTGACGACCGATACGGGTTGATCCGGTGAAGGAGACAAGCGGCACACGTTTGTCGTTGTTGAGTAAATCGCCGGAAGCATTTCCGATGACGAGGTTGGAAACACCTTCGGGAACATTGTTTTTACGCAATACTTCGGTGATGATGTTTTGGCAGGCGATTGCGCAAAGCGGCACTTTGGAAGAAGGTTTCCAGATGCAAACATCGCCGCAAACCCAAGCCAGCATGGAGTTCCATGACCAAACGGCAACGGGGAAATTGAACGCTGATATGATGCCAACAATTCCAAGGGCATGCCATTGTTCGTACATGCGGTGTGATGGGCGTTCGCTGTGCATGGTCAGGCCGTATAGCTGACGGGAAAGGCCGACTGCAAAATCGCAGATGTCGATCATTTCCTGCACTTCACCCAGCCCTTCCTGAAGACTTTTCCCCATTTCGTAAGAAACGAGTTGTCCGAGATATTCTTTCTTTTCGCGCAAGGCATCCCCCATTTGACGAACAATTTCGCCACGTTTTGGAGCGGGCATTAAGCGCCATACTTTAAATGCTTCCTGCGCTTGCTTAACGACCATTTCATAATCGAATTCGCCGGCACATTTTACTTTGGCAATCAGACTTCCGTCAACAGGCGAATAGGATTCGATCCAGTTTCCGGAACCTTCGAACCATTGGACCCCTGTGGAAACTCCGGTGTTTTGAGGTTCAATACCGAGTTGTTTTAATACAGGAGCAATGTTGATTTTTGAGAGCGTATCTGTTGACATGACAGGTTATTTATGAAGCCGCAAAAGTACGAAATAAAATGCTGGAGGAGTTGAATTGATTGAGGAATCAAATACTCATCAGAATGGAATTTTCATCGAGCCCGAAAATGAGTTTTTTACCGGTATCGATGATTGGTCGGCGAATCATGCTGGTGTTTTCGAGCATGAGGGAGAGGGCTGAATTTTCGTCTTTGAGTAAGGCTTGTTTTTCTGGGCCGAGTTTTTTCCAGGTGAGGCCTTGTTTGTTGATGAACTTGATCCACGGTTCTTTGACAAACCAGCCACGGATGATTTCTTCGCTGATGCCGTGTTTTTTGTAGTCGTGAAAGTCATACTGCGCGCCATTGTTATCAAGCATTTCGAATGCTTTTTGCATGGTGTTGCAATTTTTTATTCCATAAATGATCATGATCGGTAGATGAAGTGTTGAGGTACAAAGCTACACAATTGGTCGGGCCAGGGATAGAGCTGAGCTCCTGCGATGCGAAAGCCCGGCGGCTTGCCGAGGCCCCCAAAGCAACATAAAAATGCAGAATAAAGTTAAGCCCTTTCTACTAAGGGATTAAAAAAAACCCGGACAGAAGTCCGGGTTTACCTTATTTGAACGCGTTGATGCCTGTAATATCCATTCCGGTGATCAGGAGGTGGATGTCGTGCGTGCCTTCGTAGGTCACTACAGACTCGAGATTCATCATGTGGCGCATGATTGGATATTCACCCGTGATGCCCATTCCGCCGTGCATTTGACGTGCTTCACGTGCTACTTCGAGCGCCATGTTGACGTTGTTTCGCTTGGCCATAGAAATCTGTGCAGGAGTTGCACGGTCTTCGTTACGGAGAACGCCTAATCTCCAGCAGAGCAATTGCGCTTTGGTGATTTCGGTGATCATTTCAGCTAGTTTCTTTTGCTGAAGTTGGAAGCTGGCAATCGGTTTCCCAAACTGAATCCGTTCTTTGGAATAGCGGAGTGCCGAATCGTAGCAATCCATCGCCGCGCCAATCACACCCCACGCAATGCCGTAACGTGCCGAATTGAGGCAGCCCAGCGGACCTTTGAGACCTTCCACATTGGGAAGCAGATTTTCTTTGGGAACTTTAACGTTATCGAATACTAGCTCGCCTGTTGCAGATGCACGGAGTGACCATTTGTCGTGTGTTTCAGGAGTCGTGAAACCTTCCATTCCCCGTTCGACAATAATACCCCGAATTTTACCTGCTTCATTCTTAGCCCAAACTACTGCGATGTCAGCAAAGGGAGCATTGGA
>CALQRR010000104.1 GCA_943333015.1 Chitinophaga pinensis
AGCGCATCATAGAAATTACCATGTTGTCGAATTACGGCAAGAGCATCTTTGGGTCCGATCGTCGCTGGATGCAATGGCTTGCTCTTCCTAATTTAGCCATGGGCGGCCTTGCACCTCAGTCTTTATTGGATAGCAGCATTGGCATTCAACTTATCCGAGATGAACTTGGGCGCTTAGAGCACGGTATTGTTTCATGATTGTTTACCGTTTAGCCCGTCGTGCTTTCAGCGAGGACTTCAGCGGGGCAGGAGCAGAGAAGCTGGGAGGAAGGTGGAACAGCAAAGGAATGCCAATGCTTTACACAGCATCGAGCAGAGCCTTGTGTTTAACCGAATGGCTGGTGCATACTCCAGCGCTTTTATTGCCCGATGATTTGGTGATGGTGTGTTTGGAACTACCTGAAAATGCGGTCGTTCAAACAATAAAGAAACTGCCTGCTAACTGGTATATGTTCCCCCATCCATTGTCAACACGGGAGGAAGGAGATGCATGGTTGAAGAAAAATGCGTCTTTGGTTTTAGAAGTTCCTTCGGCAGTGGTTCCGGATGAATTTAACTACCTGATAAATCCGCATCATCCTCATATGACACAGGTGCGTTTGTTGTCTGCACGTGCTTTTAAGATTGATGAACGCCTGAAAGCCGGGAGATAGAGGTACTTATTTCTTTATCATTACAATGAGTGTGGAGCTTCCGGAAGCGATGATTTTTCCATCGTCTTCGCGGATGATGTCGGCTGTTGCGTGACACAATGTTTTTCCTGATTTGATGAGCCGCGCACGACAAATGAGTGCATCGCCGGGGCGGCAGGAATTGAGAAAATCGACATGCAAGTTGATGGTGGATTTGAAATGCGGTTCACCTGTGTAATACATAAGTGCGCCGATGGTTTCATCGATGATGGAGGAGATCACACCACCGTGCACATTTCCGGCAGGATTGGCTTGTTCGTGGCGGGTGGTAAAGCCAAGATGCAGTTCGTTGGGCTCAACTTGGCGAATGATTGGATTGAGCCATTTACCATACGAAGAAATTCCATCCGGATACGTTTTACCGATGTGGCTTCTGAAATAGGCGAGTAATTCTTCGGCAGTGTGCATCAGGAAGGGGAATAAGCTCTTAAAACGACCGACGCATTGTGACCTCCGAATCCGAAAGTATTGCTCAGTACGACACGGATAGAATGGGGTTTTGCTTGTCCGGAAACGATGTTCAGACCTGCCGGGATTTCGGGATCGCGGTTTTGCAGGTTGATGGTTGGCGGGGCGAGTTGACGTTGGATTGCTCCGAGGCTGACGATTGCTTCTATGGCACCGGCAGCACCGAGAAGGTGACCTGTCATGGATTTGGTGGAGCTGATGAGTAGGTTGTCGCGCTGACCAAAGGCCGACCAGACCGCTTTCATTTCTCCTGGATCGCCTACGGGTGTTGACGTTGCGTGAACGTTTATGTAATCAACATCCTGAGGCGATAAACCGGCTTCTTCGAGCGCGAGCAGCATGCAACGACGGGCGCCATCCCCATCGGGAAGGCCCGAACTGAGGTGATAGGCATCGGCTGTCATGGCCGTTCCGGCTACTTCGCCGAGGATATTCGCACCACGGGCGAGTGCATGACTGAGCGACTCAAGCACGAGCGCGCCGGCACCTTCGCCCATGACAAAACCATCGCGGTCCGAATCGAATGGACGGGAAGCCGTTTTTGGGTCATCATTGCGGGTGGAAAGCGCTTTCATGGATCCAAATCCACCAATGGCCGAATAGGTGATGGGCGCTTCACACGCACCAGCCAGCATGACGTCGGCTTTTCCGAGGCGGATGTAATTGGCGGCATCCATGATGGCTGTGTTTCCAGAGGCGCAGGCAGAAACAGGTGTATAAACGATTCCTCGGAAGCCAAACCGGATAGAGATCACACCCGAAGGCATGTTGACCAGCATTTTAGGAATGAAATAGGGACTGAAACGTGGATTGCTGGGATTTGCAGCAAACTCGATGAGTTGTTGGTCGAATGTTTCAACCCCACCATTGCCCGAGCCAAAAATGACGCCGGTTCGATGCACATCGACAGTGTCTTTCGAGATGCCTGCCATTTTCAAAGCTTCTTCCGCAGCCGCGATGGCGTACCAAGAGAAACGATCGTATTTGCGACTTTCGTTGCGTTCGAAATACTGTGTAGGATCAAAATCTTTGACTTCACAGGCAAACCGTGTTTTGAAGGCGGATGCATCAAAGCGCGTGATTGGGCCAGCACCGGAAGTGCCGGAGAAAATGCCGTTTAAAAATGATTCGGTGGAATTGCCGAGCGGGGTAATCGCTCCGGTTCCGGTGATGACAACACGTTCCATTCAGGGTTGGGTTTTTAAAAGCGGTAAATCGACGTCTTCTCCGAATTGAGAAAAATCGGGACGCGGTGGAATATCGAGGTACGGGTAAGTGACTTTTGATAAGTACAGGCCTTGCGGATGGGCGGGAATGAGTTGCGGAGCAGATTCGCGTTTGAGAAAATAGCTTTCAAATTCCTCGACCGATAATGTGCCCCGACCAATTTCCAGAAATTTACCGACAAGGATGCGAATCATGCTTCCTAAAAAGCGGTTGGAGGTAATGCTGAAGCGGAGTTTATTCCCGTTATTCGAGCTGATTAGTTCGGAGGCGGATACCCAGCATTTGGTGTGTTCGTATTTTTCGGGTGAACGGCAAAAGGCAAAATAATCGCTATAGCGGGTTAAGATGCTGGCCGCCCGTTGCATTTCCGGAATGTTGAGATTTTCGTCGCGATAATAAGAACTGGATTTGGACAAGAACGGGTCTTTGTAGAAATGCAGAAAGTAGTCGTACGAGCGTTTGGTGGCATCAAAGCGGGCATGCTGATCGCTGTTCACAGGGAAAATGTCGAACACTGCAATGTCTTCTGGTAATGCATGATTGAGGCGAAAGATCAAATCGTAGTCCCATGATTTTTCCACGTTGATGTGAAAGAAATACTGCGAGGCATGCACCTGGGCATCGGTTCTTCCGCAACCAATAACGGTGATGGGTTCTTTGAGGACTTTGCTAAGCGTTTCTTCCAGAACAGACTGAACACTTACCACACCAGGTTGGCGCTGCCAGCCACGGTAATTTATCCCGTTATAACCGATATGAAAGAAAAAACGCACACGGCAAAGGTATCAACGATTTCCTTCAATTTCAGAAAAGAACTGTTCGAGATACTCCTCCATAAACTGATGACGTTGTTCCGCCATGCGTTTACCCGTTTGGGTATTCATACGATCGCGCAACTGGAGTAGTTTTTCGTAAAAATGATTGATGGTTGGAGCTGTTGATGCTTTATACTGCTCCCTGTTTTGGTGGAGTTGCGGTTGAATGTCGGGATTATAGATCTCCCTGTTTTTGAACCCGCCGTAATGAAATGTTCGGGCAATGCCGATGGCTCCCATGGCGTCGAGTCGGTCAGCATCTTGCACAATGTTCAGTTCCGAGGAATTGAATCCGATTTCGAAATTTCCACCTTTGAAGGAGATGTTTCGGATGATCTGTTCTACCTGAAAAATGATGTCTTCGTCTACATGAATGGATTGCAGGAATTGTCGTGCTTTTTGGGGGCCAAGTGTTTCATCGCCCTGATGAAATTTCGAATCAGCAATGTCATGCAGCAAGGCTCCCAGTTCTACAATCAGTAAGTTGGCCTCTTCGGTGGCTGCAATTTTACGGGCAATGATCCATACACGTTCGATATGCCACCAATCATGTCCCCCTTCGGCACGTTGAAGTTCTTTTTTTACAAATAGTATGGTTTGAGAGATCCAAATAGTTGGATTCATAAAGTATTAAATTGATTGTTAATGAATTGACTATGTCTGAAGAGGATTACTATAAGCAGTTAATTTTTTCTGTAATACATCATGAACAGTTGTTTTTTCTGGCTGTGCTGCAAGCATACTGCGCTTTATAGGGGGAAATGACTATATTGGTAGACGTTAAAAAACGATACTGTAGGAAATTTGATCAGTGCAAATCTATAAAACAGGAACATTGATTCCAAAAAAAGAACAAATAATATTGTTTTAAATGAAAAGGGTCGTATTGAAAACAGAACATGTAACAGTTTCTTCCGAGTCTTGTCCTGATGTTACCAACGGGCAGGACAAGGACGTTTGGACCACAGAACAGGTTTTGAAAATGCTGAATCAAAATTCGGAAGAAAGTTTTCTGTTAACCGACAGCGATTTTAAGATTGTTTCGTTCAATACGTCGTTCCGTGATTTATATGCCAATTACCTGAACAAAGAATTAACTGTTGGGTCGTATGTTTTAGATTATTCAACACCGGAGCGACTTGAACTAGTAAGAGCGATTTTTACTTCGGCCTTACAGGGTGAGATTCAGACTTCCGAAGTGGAGTATTCAATGCCAGATGGAGTGTGTGTTTATTATCATAATAAGTACAAACCAGCTTTTGATGAGTCGGGAACTATCATTGGTGTATTTGTTATTGTTACAAATATGACTGAGCAGAAGCGCGCAGAGCGGTTGCTGATTCAAAGTGAAACGAAATTTCGGGCGTTAATTGAAAATTCATCCGAAATGATCTTTCTATCGGATGCCCAGCGAAACATTGTATATGCGAGTCCATCGGTTGAGAAGATTTTGGGATACAAAATCGAGGATTTTATCGGTCATCGAGGAATGACTTTTATACTTCCCGAAAATCAGGAAACGATGATTTCGATTTCTGAAAAGTTGATGCAGGATCCGGGGACTATTTATCCTATGCATTTGCAGATAAAAAGCAAAGACGGGCGAATTCTTTGGATAGAGGGAACAACCGTTAATTTATTGAATGATCCAGACATTTCTGCCATTGTCACCAATTTTAAAGACATAACCCATCGGAAATTAGCCGAAGATAAGCTGATGAAATTGCATGTGCAGTTGCAGACCTCTCAGCACATTGCGCGTTTAGGATACTGGGGAATAGACTTACAGGGGAATGAAAATTTTCTTTCAGAAGAAATGTACGCGATATGCGAGCAGGAGGTGAATGATCCATTGTTTACGGTTGAAACATTCAGAGGCATGGTTCATCCGGATGATATAGACTTGTTTGATCGGAATCACCAAGAAGCTGTTAAACACGGAAATTCTTTTCGGAATGAATTTCGATTGGTCATGGCAGATGGTCGTCATAAGATTGTATTGAGTAATGGAGCAATGGTGAAAAATATTCACAACAAGCCTTTGCTCGAGGGAACTTTGCAGGACATCACACAATTGAAGCAGACCGAAACGGCATTGCTTGTTTTAAACGAAGAGCTTCAAAAGCGCGCCAAGGAGTTGTCTGTTTCGAATGCCGAACTTGAGCAATTTGCTTACATCGCCTCCCATGATCTTCAGGAGCCCTTGCGGATGATCACAAGTTTTCTCTCTCAACTGGAGAAAAAATATACCGATAAGCTGGATGATAAAGGGCGGCAGTATATTCATTTTGCTACAGATGGAGCGGTGAGAATGCGACAGATCATACTGGATTTGTTGGAGTTTTCGCGGGTTGGAAAGACGGATTTGGTGCAGTTTGAAGCAGTTGACCTAAATATCCTTGTGCGAGAAGCCATTGATTTAAATAAAGCGCTCATTTCTGATATCAAGGCGGTTATTCGGGTTGATACCTTGCCCCGGATGAATATTCGTAAACCCTTGTTACGGCAAGTGTTCCAAAATCTAATCAACAATGCACTTAAGTATAGAGAAAGTGGAAAGCACACGGAGATTCACATAGGTGTGTCAGAACAACCTGACGCTTGGACTTTTTCAGTGAAAGACAATGGGATAGGCATTAACCCGAAGTTTTTTGATAAAGTATTTATTCTATTTCAGCGACTGCATCACAAAGATCAATATTCGGGCACAGGCATCGGTTTGGCTCTGTGTAAAAAAATTGTGGAGGGCAATGGCGGCAGAATTTGGATAGAATCGGAGGAGGGAAACGGAACAACCTTTTTCTTCACACTTAAAAAAAAGCAAGAACCCGACATTAAGGTAGCATCAGAATGAGACCAGTACATATTTTACTCGTAGAGGATAATGAAGGCGATATCATGCTAACTTTGGAGGCATTGAACGCAGGGAAGATTTTCAATAAAGTTTCTGTTGTTAGAGACGGCTGGGAAGCCATGCTTTTTCTGGAGCGGCAGGGGAAATATGCGGATGAAATGCTTCCGGAGTTGATTTTACTGGATGTGAATTTGCCGAAGATGAA
>CALQRR010000105.1 GCA_943333015.1 Chitinophaga pinensis
CATTCCTTCGAGCTGACCACGACGCTTATTCAAATCGCCGATGATATCTCCCATGTATTCGTCTGGAGTAACAACTTCTACTTTCATGATTGGCTCAAGCAAAATTGGCTTTGCTTTTGGAAGCGCTTCACGGAAAGCTGATTTTGCACAGATTTCGAATGATAGGGCATCTGAATCGACTGCGTGGTAAGAACCATCGCTCACGGTAACTTTCAGACTGTCCATTGTATATCCTGCAAGAACACCGTTCTGCATGGCTGTTTTAAAGCCTTTCTCAACAGATGGAATGTATTCACGTGGAATGTTACCACCCACAACTGCATTCACAAACTGAAGACCTTCTTTGCCTTCGTCAGCTGGCCCGATTGTTACAACAATATCGGCGAACTTACCACGACCACCCGTTTGTTTCTTGTAAACTTCACGGTGATTAATCGTTGCAGTGATTGCTTCTTTGTAGTTAACCTGTGGCGCTCCCTGATTACATTCAACCTTGAATTCACGCTTCAAACGATCGAGGATAATTTCCAGGTGAAGCTCACCCATACCACTGATAATCGTCTGACCAGAATCTTCATCCGTTTTAACACGGAACGTTGGATCTTCTTCAGCAAGTTTTGACAAAGCCATACCCAATTTATCTACGTCTGCTTGAGTTTTAGGCTCAATAGCAACACCGATAACCGGATCAGGGAAATTCATTGCTTCAAGAACAATTGGATGCTTCTCATCGCAGAGTGTATCACCCGTCTTAATATCCTTGAATCCTACTGCTGCTCCAATATCTCCAGCCTCAATATATTCAATTGAGTTCTGCTTGTTAGCATGCATCTGGAAAATACGGCTAATACGTTCTTTGTTACCGCTACGGGTATTCAATACATACGAACCTGCATCCAAATGTCCTGCGTAAACACGGAAGAAACATAGACGTCCTACGAACGGATCTGTTGCAATCTTAAAAGCTAATGCTGTGAACGGTTCTTTTACATCCGGACGACGCGTTACCTCTAATCCTGTATCAGGATTAATACCTGTAATGCTTTCTTTGTCCATTGGACTTGGCATCAGTTCCATCACAAGGTCAAGCATTGTCTGCACACCTTTGTTTTTGAACGATGATCCACATACCATCGGAACGATTTTATTCGTCACACACGCCTGACGCAATGCGGTCAAAATTTCGCTCTCAGTAATCGACTCAGGTGCCTCAAAGAATTTTTCCATCAAACTATCGTCAAATTCTGCGATAGCTTCAAGAAGTTTTCCTCTCCATTCCGTTGCCTCATCCAACATATCTGCTGGAATAGGAACTTCGTTGAATGTCATTCCTTTATCTGCTTCATTCCACTCAATCCCACGGAAGTTGATTAAGTCAACTACACCACGGAATGTTTCTTCAGCACCAATCGGTAACTGAAGTGGAATTGGATTACCGCCTAGCACTTCTTTCACTTGCTTAACAACAGCAAGAAAATCAGCACCCTGACGATCCATTTTATTTACGAAACCAATACGGGTAACGTTGTAATTGTTTGCCAGGCGCCAGTTCGTTTCTGATTGTGGCTCTACACCATCAACAGCAGAAAACAAAAACACAAGACCATCCAAAATCCGGAGTGAACGGTTTACCTCTACGGTAAAATCCACGTGACCCGGGGTATCAATGATATTCAGTTTGTACTTGTTATCACGATAATTCCAAAAGCAGGTTGTTGCTGCTGATGTGATTGTGATACCTCGTTCCTGCTCCTGAACCATCCAGTCCATTGTTGCAGCACCATCGTGTACCTCACCAATTTTGTGATTTACTCCGGTGTAATAAAGAATACGCTCGGTCGTAGTTGTCTTACCGGCATCAATGTGCGCGGCAATACCGATGTTGCGTGTATATTGAAGATCGTGAGCCATGACGTTCTTATATAATCTCTTGGATTAGAAGCGGAAATGTGAAAATGCTTTGTTCGCCTCAGCCATACGGTGAGTATCTTCTTTCTTCTTGTGAGCGGAACCCTCTCCTTTGGAAGCGGCAACGATTTCAGAAGCCAGACGTTGTGCCATTGACTTCTCATTGCGCTTACGGGAATACATGATCATCCACTTAATACCCAAAGCAATACGACGATCCGGACGGATTTCCATTGGAATCTGGAAAGTAGCTCCACCTACACGGCGGCTCTTTACTTCAACCGTTGGACTTACGTTTTCCAAAGCACGTTTCCATACTTCATGACCGTTCTCTTCGGTACGCTTTTCTACGATGTCTACTGCATCATAGAAAATGGAATAAGCGATGCTCTTTTTACCGTCGAACATCAGGTTGTTAACGAAACGCGTTACCAAAGGGTCGTTAAAACGAGGATCTGGTGTGCGGGCAATTCGTTTGGGGGTGGTCTTTCTCATGGTGCGAAAGGAATGCTATTGTCAGAAATTATTTCTTTTTGCCTTTACCGGCAACTACTGCTGGTTGTCCTGGTTTTGGACGTTTTGTTCCGTACTTGGAACGACGTTGGTTACGTCCTTCTACGCCGGAAGTATCCAGTGCGCCACGTACAATGTGGTAACGTACACCCGGTAGATCTTTAACACGACCACCGCGGATTAGTACGATACTGTGCTCCTGAAGGTTATGCCCTTCTCCCGGAATGTAAGCGTTCACCTCTTTTGTATTCGTCAAACGAACACGCGCTACTTTACGCATAGCGGAGTTTGGCTTCTTTGGTGTCGTTGTGTATACGCGTGTGCACACTCCACGACGCTGAGGACATGAATCCAGTGCTGGACTCTTACTCTTCGTGGCGTTGGGCGTGCGGCCCTTACGTACAAGCTGCTGGATAGTAGGCATGCTTTTAGGCGTTGATTGTATGGATGTTAGAAACTCTTAATTGCTATTTTGCCCAATTTTTGGGAGCGCAAAGATAGTAAGTAGTTTTAATTTCACAACTAGGTGAGCAAAAAATAATTCCACAGAATCAACCTTTTATTTTAACCGACGCATTTTTAACCCTGTTTTTACCTGTTTTCCCGACTGTATTTTTTCCAATTTTAACATTTTACACGATCATATCTTTCAGTATCAGTTATTTCCCAATATCATCTCCGTGTATTGATTTCAGTAGCTTCTTGGGGGCGCCTTGCGGCCGGGTGCTCGCCTGTACGCTTCGGCCCGATGGGCCTGCAGGGTACTTGCCTCGCCCCCTCGCCCGGCCTCCTGCAACTTTAATCTTTATGTCTTTATTTTCATCCCTTTCATCCAGTCTCCATTCCTTACTTTTGCACCATGGCTCATGATTATCTCAACGAACTCAATCCCATTCAAAGGCAAGCTGTCGAAAATACACAGGGTGCCGTCATGATTATTGCCGGTGCCGGCTCCGGGAAAACGCGCGTTCTCACATACCGCATTGCACACTTGCTCAATTCTGGTGTAGATGCCTTTAACATCTTGTCCCTCACCTTTACCAACAAGGCTGCTCGGGAAATGAAAGAACGGATTCACAAAATTGTTAAAAGTACTGAAGCGGCAAATCTCTGGATGGGAACCTTTCACTCCGTATTTGCTCGAATACTTCGGTTCGAGGCAGAGAAACTGGGCTATCCTTCCAATTTTACCATTTATGATACCGATGACTCCAAAAGTCTCATCAAAACTATTCTTGGTGAAATGCAGCTGGACGATAAAATCTACAAACCGTCCCTCGTTCTCAACCGCATCTCCAATGCTAAAAACAACCTGATATCTGCGGCTCAATACCTCAGCCATGCAGAAGTGCTTGAGGAAGACCGTCAAAGCGGGAAACCTAAACTGGGTCAGGTCTATGAAGCCTATGAAAAACGGTGTTTCAAAGCTTCTGCCATGGATTTTGATGACCTGCTCTTCAAAACCAATGTCCTGCTTAAACAGTTTCCGGAGGTACTATATAAGTACCAACAAAAGTTTCGGTACATCATGGTGGATGAGTACCAGGATACCAATTTTAGTCAGTATCTCATCGTCAAGAAACTGGCCGCCATGTATCAAAATATTTGCGTTGTTGGCGATGATGCTCAAAGTATTTATGCCTTCCGTGGTGCCAACATTCAAAACATCCTCAATTTCGAAAAAGATTATCCAGAACTGAAGGTTTTCAAACTGGAACAAAATTACCGCTCTACTAAAACTATTGTTCAGGCCGCCAATAGCGTCATCCGAAATAATAAGGATCAACTTAAAAAAGTCGTGTGGACCGACAATGTTGATGGCGAGCTGATTCGTTTGCTCAAAGCCAGCACCGACAACGAAGAAGGTTCCATGGTTGCAAACGGGATTTTTGATCTGCGGATGAATTATCAACTTCCCAACAGCGATATTGCTATTCTGTACCGGACCAACGCGCAGAGTCGATCTATGGAAGAAGCGCTCCGCAAACGGGGGATTCCGTATCGGATTTTTGGAGGCTTGTCGTTCTACAAGCGCAAAGAAATCAAAGACTTATTGGCGTATTGCCGGCTTACAATCAATCCCAACGACGAAGAAGCCCTCAAGCGGGTGATCAACTATCCGGCACGTGGAATTGGTAAAACCTCTTTGGAGAAAATCATCGTTGCCGCAGGAGAACATGGAAAAAGCCTCTGGGATATCATTGAGGGAATGGCCATATATCGTCCCTTGTCTGGAGCTTCAGCTCAAAAGGTGATCGACTTTGTGACCATGATCAAGAGCTTTCAGCATGGTCTCAAAAGCACCAATGCGTTTGATCTGTCCATGCACATTGCTCGCTCCTCCGGATTGCTGAAAGAGCTCGGAATCGACAAAACACCCGAAGGTATCAGCAAGCATGAAAATGTAATGGAGCTTCTCAACGGGATTCAGGAATTCGTTGATACACCTCCCGAGAGTGATGATGAAGTTGCCGACCGTACACTCGATGTCTTTATGCAGGACATTGCCTTACTAACCGACGCCGACGAGGACGAAAAGGATGATCCGAACCGCGTTTCGATGATGACCATTCATGCAGCCAAAGGATTGGAATTTCCAGCTGTATTCGTTGTTGGTCTAGAAGAAAATCTGTTTCCCTCGCAACTGGCTTTAAACAGTCGGGAAGAATTGGAAGAAGAGCGTCGCTTGTTTTATGTTGCCATAACGCGTGCAGAGAAATATTTGACCTTGTCGAGTGCGACAACGCGTTACCGCTGGGGGCAAATCACGCATGCCGAGCCAAGTCGTTTTCTGGAAGAAATTGATCCGGCATTGATGGATATGCCTGTTGCAGCAGAGCCCAAAGGCTTTCTCGATTTTAGTGCTGAACGTTCTGGGTTTGGAGGATTTACTCCAAAGGGAGCTGCCAATGCATTCAAACCTAAATCCTCCAAGGAGCCTGACCTTCCTGTCATTCAACCCAAAAAAGGCTTTATGCCCTTGAAAAAAGCAGTTACTGATTCTGCACCAATTCCCAAGCCGAACGTACAATCTACTTTTGTTGCCGATGATGTGAGCAAATTGCAGTCGGGCATGGAAGTCGTTCACGAACGTTTTGGTCCAGGTAAAGTGCTCAATGTGGAGGGGCGGTCTGGGGAGCAAAAAGCAACCATCTTTTTTAGAGAAGTGGGACAAAAACAATTATTGCTTAAGTTTGCCCGTCTAAAGATTGTCGGTTAATCTGTCTTACCCAAGAGAATCCTCACCGACTTGACCCAATAACACCGGAAAGAGCATATTCAGATCAACGCCTTCCGTTCCAACGCATATTCAGTTACATGGAATACAATTCCCAAAGACCACACCTCATAATTTCTGAGTATGGTCGTCACATTCAACGTATGATTGATCACACGTGTGAAATTGCCGACCGGGAAGAAAGGAACAAAATGGCACGTTACATTATATCAGTAATGGGTCAACTAAATCCCCATTTACGCGATGTAAGTGATTTTAAGCACAAGCTCTGGGATCACCTGTTTATGATGTCCGATTTTCGTTTGGATGTGGATTCTCCCTATCCAATTCCCTCGCGCGAAAGTTTTCAAACAAAGCCCGATCGCATCCCATATCCCAATGCGAAAATCCGTTTTCGTCACTATGGGAAAATTATTGAGAAGGTAATTGAAGAGGCAAAAAAGGTAGAAGAAGGACCTGTTCGGGAAGCATTGATCGGAGCAATTGCATACAATCTTAAGAAGTCATACCTCACCTGGAACCGTGATTCCGTGCAGGATGACCAGATTTTCAAAGACCTAAAAGAATTGTCCGGCGGTACGCTCCAGCCAGC
>CALQRR010000106.1 GCA_943333015.1 Chitinophaga pinensis
CCTAAGGCGATTATTAATTACGAATTACGAATTACGAATTACGAATTACGAATTACGAATGTTTGGTCGTTACATTTCTAACGGGGCGAAAATCTATTGATTATAAAAATGCATTTCAGTTACTCGAACAGGGATTTTTAGCTGTTCGTTAACACTCGGGTATTGCAACGAATGTGAATGATTTCGTTCCACTGGTAACCTGGAATTGTCATATACAAAGCGCTGCGAAACAATATACCGTGTTGCCGGCTTAGCGATTGAGGTGAGCTCCTGCGAGCCGAAAGCGCGGCCCGAAGGGAAAGCCCCTCATTCATTTCGGAAGAGGGATTTTTGAGTGATTTGTGGCTTGCTTCGTTCTTAAAACAGATCCTCTGTCCAACGCATGGAAGGGCGTTTTTCATTGAGTTTTCCGAGAATTAATCCAAGTGTGAATTCGTGACTGCCTGCGGTTGAATTGGTTAATCGAGAAATAGTGTAATCGTACGAATAGGCTACAGATAGTTTTTTTCCAGTATAGCCGATCATTCCAATGGCGGCATCTCCTTTTCGAAAGCCACATCCCGCTTTCCATTTACCATAGCGATACGATATACTGGGTAAAAGCTGATGGAAGTCTTGCTGTTTTATGTATAACAAATTCGCATACAGAGCACTTTTACGTTTCCCCTCTTTTTGAAGTAGGCGGATACTTGAATGAAGGGTTTGTCGAATTGGTAAACGCGATTCGGCCATGAAACCGGTAGTGGGTTGATTGATGTTCGCTGCTGAATAGCCCAAGAGGAAACGCTTGGCATGAATAACCAGTCCGGCGTTCAACAAAGCATAATGGACATTTGGATTGGTGATGGTTGTGTTTGATGAATAAATAAACCCATACCGCGAGTCGATTTGATCACCAAACGTGAGTAGGGACGAATCGAGCTTTTTAGAAACAATAGATGCAGATACGCCAAACCGGATGCTTAATTCCTTGTGAATCTTGAATGATCTGGCGAGACTAATGCCCACATTACTTGAGATAAGAGTTCCATTTCCAGCATTATCGTAGGTGTAAAATGTTCCGAAATCGAAAGGTAATTTCGCAAAGCTGAAATCTGCCGCTAGGTTGGTCGTATAAAATGCACTCGATAAAGAAGGCCATTGGATTCGTTGCGCCGCTTGCATTCGGGTTGCGCCGCTGCTGCCTGTAAATGCCGGATTGGTATAAACCGCACTACCATTGTATTGTGTAAATATGGGATCTTGCGCCTGAATGAAAAGCGCTGGAAACATAAAGATGATAGTAAGGTAGATGGATGATTTCATTCGATGTGTATGTATGGAAATAGCGGAGTTCCCATTCAAAAAACGATTTAATTTCCAGTTTTCACCTTTCGCTTCCATGCAATCGACAAAAAAATCAGTTGGAGTAAAATGCCGGGTAAATAATACCGGTTATGAATGACTTCTAAGGAACAAGCAGCCAGCGACATGGCCAATGGAACACTCATTAACACTACGGACACTGGATCCAAATAGCGGGTAGTATAAAAGCGACGTATTTCTATTCCAATCATCAGGATAAATAGTCCATAAAAAAGGATGTAGATGCTTTTGCTATTCAACTTTAGAAAGCCCGTATTCCAATAACTGTATAGCCAAAGCATGCGTTTTGAAAAAGCATTTTTTCCGATAGATTGTTTTTCAATCTCGTCCAATACAGGTTGGTGATGGGGAGATTTGTAGTGATTCAAAAAATCGCTATAACCTTGGACGGTGCTATATATGCAAACACTTTCTTGCTGTTCGGTGGGCAATGTCCACAGTCCACGTTTAAGGGAAATAGTCAGATAATTTACCGGATCTGCTTTAATTCCATCCCAACAAACCTGCATGCAATAGCGTTGAATTTCTGCGGGTTGTAATCCTTTTTGGGAAAGTTGTGAAGTAATGTCCCACCAATGTCCACTTTGGGCTAGAAAAGTGGGTTCGTGGAGTTGATTTCTCATGCTAAATGTTGCCGCAGAACGGTTCGGGTCATACCCATCTTCATTCACCACCCGGTTCCATAAATTCCAAGAAAAGCCTTCGCGCAACGCCCAGGTATGGTAAACAATCTGGTTAAATCCCGACTGAATAAATGGAAATATCAAAAAGCACGAAGCCGCCAGCGTTAGATGAATGCGTTGTTGCTTGAAATACGGATGAATCAGTAAAGCGACAAACGCGATGGGCAGTATAACACCCGCCACGGGGCGTACGAGAAACGTATATCCGGTTATGCAAAAGGCAAGAATTATCCAACCCTGTTTTTGATTCAATACACCCCGTTGAAAGCAATAGATGCTCGCTAAAAGACAGGTGATAAACCAGGTTTCGGACATCAATAGATGTGCATAATTGAAGAAGGGCAGAAACCAGAGATACAGCAGCACTATGATTAAACTCAGTTTTCTGCCCGATTCAGGCCGGCATAGCAAATAGATCAACCGGGCTGAAAGCACGTAACAGCCAAACTGTATCTGTAGCAATACGGTCGCAAAGGAGCAATCGAACAGGGAGCTGATTCCTTCCGCCATGTATAAGAGCAGCGGATATCCAAGCGAGCAATAATACAGTACCGGAGCAGTGAACGAAGGATACAAATCTTCATGAATCCAGATTCCTTCAAACAAAAACATTTTGAACATGTAGTACCAAGCCGGATCGTTGAGGAAGTGCGGCATCAGTGGAACTGCTAGGTGAACAAGGCACTGAGCGACCAATGTGATGAGCAAAAAAAGCCGTAGAATGCGTTCAATCATATTCGAAGACGAAAATACAATTCTATTCTGGCACAGTCCTTGAAAACAAACTTGAAAATCACAGGTCATGAAAACACATCTTCTTTCCCTCGCAGCAGTTCTGGTTGGCTTAAACGCTTCACAGGCTCAGGTTGTCGTTCAACAACAAACAACAACCTATACAACATCAACACCGGGTATTCAGATGACGTTCAATGCCTTGAATCCCCTTCAGCAACAAACACAGTACTATTCTGTCTGGGATGCCGCCACAAACAACTACTTTCTTGTTCCGGTAACACAGCAGCAGCAAATTGTATATACAGATCCGTTCGGAAATCCCATCAACAATCAAGTGGTGTATTCCGATCCTTATGGAAATCCAATTCAGAACCAAGTGACGTATTACACCAATCAATACGGCAACCAGGTTCAGCAGCAGACCTACAGTTCGGTTAATTACAACCAGCCACCACAGCAGCCCGTTGTGTATGTAGATCAGTATGGAAATCCGATTCAGCAGCAACAACAAGTGATTTACACCGATCCGTATTCCAATCCGGTTCGCCCAACTGTTATTTCGGCAAACCCGCTTCAAACGGGCACCTGTGCACCTGTGCATACTGCTTTCCCAATGAGTCAGATGGATTTCAACTCTGCTTTATCTAACATCCGCAATCAAAATTTCGAATCAACCCGATTAACAGTCGCCAAACAAATGCTCGCTGGAAATTGGGTGACTTCGGATCAGGTGCGACAAATGATGTTACAAATGAATTTTGAAGACAGCCGGATTGAAATTGCCCGTTTCGCATACAACCGCGTCGTTGATCCGCAAAATTATTACCTCGTCAACAATGGATTTACGTTTAGTTCCAGCGTTGATGAATTGAATCGATCACTATTCGGTCGTTAAACCCTCTTACATCCACGTTTAAAGAGCTGCTTTCGGGCAGCTTTTTTTATGCCCAGTTTTCTGGATTCTTATTTAGATCTAGCCATTGTTCATATTTCTTGTATCAAGAATTCTTTTCGGTGTCAGTGAGCCGTTTTCTAATGTAGCCGTTCTCGGTCACAGCTATTTTGTATGAAAGGAGTATTAAATAGTACTGAAAATTGATATTTGTCATAGATGTTAAATCATTTGGCGTTTAAATTTGGGTGTGACGATGCGAATATTAATTGGTACTGCTAATCCATCACGTGTTAATTCGGGAGGAGAGATTTTTTCGCAGAACTATCATTCATCAACCGTTTCAACCTTCAATTTTTGCGTATGAAACCAGTTTTTCGTTCCGTGCTTTTTTCGCTTTTGATTGTATTGGTCAGCTCGAATCCTTTATGGGCGCAACCGGCGGAGTTGCTTCTCGATATTTATCCGGGAACAGAAACGTCTTTCATCTCCAATATGACGACCTTAAATGGACAGGCAATTTTCAGAGCCAGCAACACCGCTTTCAATGGCGAATTGTGGGTGTCGGACGGCACACTTACCGGTACGTCATTGTTAACCGAAATCTATCCCGGATTGGATCATGGGTGTTCTTCCGGTGCTATGGTGGAGTTCAATGGCTTCCTGTATTTTACGGCCAATGACGGCGTGCATGGTTTTGAACTTTGGAAAACAGATGGCACCGAAGCCGGAACGCAATTGGTACGAGATCTTTTGGTGGGGGCAAACAGCAGTTATCCCCGTGAGTTGACGGTCTTTCAGGGAGCGCTTTATTTTAGCGCATTTACCGAATCCGTCGGCGCAGAGCTTTGGAGAACCCAAGGAGATTCTGCCAGTACGGAGCTGATTGAGGATCTTATTGAAGGCCCCACTTCGCTTGATCCACAGTATCTTTTCGCTACCGATGCGTTTCTATTTTTTACCCGAACCAATAATCAGGGACTCTACCGCTCCGATGGAACCGCTCTAGGCACCATACCGATTTCGACCAATGTGGTCATCGGGCAGTTGGATGATGCGTATTTTACCCTGTTTGAAAATTGGGTGTATTTCCGGGCAAGTGATGTCATTGGCCCTGGTGCCATGGGATCGCAACTTTGGAGAAGTAATGGTATCACGGTGGAGCGGGTGACCGAAATTCTCAGCACTGAAGCAGATTTGAATCCTGTATTTCTAACTGTATCGGGAGATAAACTCTATTTTGTTGGAGAGGATTATCCGTTTGGAGAAGAGCTTTGGGTATATACAAACGACACTGTGCAGATGGTGCGCGACATCAATCCCAGCGGTCACGCCCAAATTGCACCTTCAGTAGTCGCCTTTCAGGATAAGTTGCTGTTTACGGCCTGGTCACTGGATGCCGGAATGGAATTATGGGTGTCGGACGGGACATTTTCAGGAACCTATATGCTCCAGGACATTCACCCTGGAAGTTCAGGATCTTTTTATGTTTCTCCTGTCATCATTGACAATGCCGTGTATTTTTCTGCCGATGATGGTGATGGTGAGGAAATTTGGAAACTCGTTAGTCCAACAGCACCGGCATTTAAATTCACGTCTATTGAAGACGGTGCTGCCAACAGTTCCGAAATGGTAAAAGTAGATAATACCTTTTTGTTCACAGCCAGCACCGCAGCATTGGGAGCCGAGCTGTGGCGGCTCGAAGAACCGGAAGGCTTTAATCCACCAGTCAGCAATACGGGAAATGGTATACAGGTATGGCCCAACCCTGCACGGGATTTTATACAAATACACTGGCCGAATTTTCCAAAGGAAACGGGCATTTTGCGCGTGATGGATATCACAGGGAAAATAATTCACACCGAACTATTTACAGGACAAACGTTTTTAAATACGGCGCACTACCACTTGCAGCCGGGTGTTTACTTGATTCATATTCAAAGTCAAAATCGTTCAGAAACGTGCCGGGTGATACTTCAAGAATGAATTCATCCATCTAGAATTGAAAAATAACGCATCAAATATCTATTGGAATGAAAACAGTTACTCTTTATCGCAACGCACAAAATATCTGGTTTCTTATCCTTACCTATTTCCTTTTAGGAGCCACCATCGCTACCGCACAAATACCCAACAGCGGATTCGAAAATTGGGTAAGTGCGGGCAATCATTTAAATCCGGTAGGTTGGTGGACAGCCAATGATTCTATCACTTCTGGAAATCAGTTTCCCGCGACCCGATCAACAGATCATTACCCGGAGGCAATCGGCAATTATTCAATTCGATTAGAAAACAACATCGCTTTACTTCCGCATGTTACTGCGTTCGGCATAACATGGACGGGTGACTACAGTGGAAATAATTATCCCGCTTTTGTCGTGAGCGGACATCCAACGTCCCTCTGCGGGTATTATAGATTCCAGCCTCTAAACAACGATACCATGGAAATACATATCCGTATGTATAAAAATGGTGTTGACATTGCTGGAGGCAGTTTTAAAAGCCCTGTGACGACAAAAGACTGGTCTTC
>CALQRR010000107.1 GCA_943333015.1 Chitinophaga pinensis
CATCTCCCAAAGTCGGGCTCATCAATATCGGAGAAGAACCTGAAAAAGGAAATGCCCTTTCGCAAGCAGCATTCCACCTGATGAACGGTAATACTGATTTTAATTTTATCGGCAACATCGAAGGTCGTGATCTCTTCAACGACAAAGCGGATGTGATGATATGCGATGGTTTCACTGGAAATGTTGTCCTGAAACTAGTGGAATCTTTTTACAGCTTGTTTGCCAAACGCGGATTTTCTGATCCCTATCTTGATCGATTCAACTACGAAAATTATGGTGGTACGCCGATTTTGGGCATCAATGCAACTGTAATTGTTGGACATGGAATTTCGAATGCGCCAACTATAAAAAATATGATTACCCTTGCTCAGGAAGTTGTGCATGCAGGACTGACTGACAAAATTAAAGCGATTCTTCATCATGACTAAACTTCGCGCAGCCATTACCGGCGTTCATGGATATGTACCCGAGTACATCCTCACCAATCAAGAATTGGAGAAAATGGTGGACACAACCGATGAGTGGATCATGACGCGAACGGGGATTTCGGAACGACACATTCTCAAAGGAGAAGGTTTGGGCGTATCCGATATGGCTGTAGAAGCGGTAAAAGGCCTTCTAAAAAAAACCAACACCAATCCTGAAGACATTGAAGTGGTGATTTTTTGCACAGTCACTCCTGATATGGTTTTTCCTGCTTCAGCCAATATTCTCTCCGACAAAATCGGGATGAAAAATGCCTGGGGCTTTGATTTGGGTGCTGCTTGCAGTGGATTTCTATACGGCTTAACAACCGGAGCGCGCTTGATAGAATCCGGAGCGCATAAAAAGGTACTTGTAGTTGGAGGTGATAAAATGTCATCCATCGTGGATTATACCGATCGTGCTACCTGTGTCATCTTTGGCGATGGTTGCGGCGCCGTTTTGCTCGAACCGAGTACCGATGAGTGTGGTGTAATGGATGCTGTGTTGAGATCTGACGGCGCTGGACGGGAATTCCTGCACCAGAAAGCAGGCGGTTCTGTTAAACCAGCTTCGCATGCTACAATAGATGCTGGTGAACACTATGTCTATCAGGAAGGGAAATCTGTTTTCAAATTTGCTGTTACCAATATGTCGGAAGCCGCTGCCGATTTGATGGAGCGCAACAACCTGCAGGCAGACGATATTACCTGGTTGGTGCCGCATCAGGCCAACAAACGGATCATCGATGCAACCGCTACCCGCATGGGGATTGGAAGTGAAAAAGTGATGATCAACATTCACAAATACGGCAATACCACCAGTGGAACCATTCCGCTTTGCTTGTGGGAATGGGAAAAACAACTCAAAAAAGGTGACAATCTTATCCTTGCAGCCTTTGGCGGAGGATTTACCTGGGGAGCAGTATGGATCAAATGGGCCTACAACTCCTGAACTTGACGCACACATAATTTTATATATTTACCCCCTCATCCAAACACCGAATTTCTATGGACATCCGGGAAATCCAGGATCTTATTAAGTTTGTCGCCAAGTCGGGCGTTAGTGAAGTATCACTTGAAACCGATGACTTCAAACTCACTGTTAAAACAGAAATCAACAAAGCAGGAAAAGAAACCATCGTGTATCAAGTTCCT
The DNA here is from genome assembly GCA_943333015.1 of Chitinophaga pinensis. Taxonomy (GTDB): domain Bacteria; phylum Bacteroidota; class Bacteroidia; order M30B66; family M30B66; genus CALQRR01. The sequence goes on from CALQRR010000107.1 coordinate 1,620, forward strand.
GCTGAAGTTCATGCTCCAGCTCCGGTTGCAGTCGCTGCAGCTCCAGCCGCAACGGCTCCAGCACCGAAAGTGGAAGCACCTTCAAACACCATTACGATCAAATCACCGATGATCGGAACGTTTTACCGTTCACCAGGACCAGACAAGGCTTTGTTTGTGAATGTGGGCGATGAAATTGCTCCAGGAAAAGTGATTTGTATCATTGAAGCGATGAAGTTGTTCAATGAAATCGAGTCCGACGTTAAAGGCCGTATTGTAAAGATATTGGTAGATGACGCCACGCCGGTAGAATATGACCAGCCACTCTTTCTTGTTGAACCAGCATGAACTACCGGAAACGGTTAAAAACTTAGCAACGTGTTCAAAAAAATCCTAATCGCCAACCGCGGGGAGATCGCTCTGCGCATCATCCGCACGGCCCACGAAATGGGAATCAAGACCGTGGCGGTGTACTCAACAGCAGATAAAGAAAGTCTGCATGTTCGTTTCGCCGATGAGGCTGTTTGTATTGGTCCTCCGCCTAGCAAAGATTCGTATCTCAATATTGCCAACATCATTTCGGCAGCCGAAATTACCAACGCCGATGCCATTCATCCGGGCTATGGTTTCTTGTCTGAGAATGCTAAATTCTCCAAGATCTGCCAGGATCATAACATCAAGTTTATTGGTGCAACGCCTGATCAGATTGAACGCATGGGTGATAAATCCAGCGCCAAGGCTACCATGATTGAAGCCGGCGTTCCAACAGTTCCTGGTTCCGTAGGTCTTCTGGAAAGTCTGGAGGATGCAAAGAAAACAGCCAAGGAAGTCAAGTATCCTGTCATCATCAAGGCAACTGCCGGTGGTGGTGGAAAAGGGATGCGGATTGTTTGGAAGGAAGATGAACTGGAGAATGCATGGGATTCTGCTCGTCAGGAAGCTGCTGCTTCTTTTGGCAATGATGGCATGTACATGGAGAAATACATTGAGGAACCACGCCACATTGAAATCCAGATCATCGGTGATCAATATGGTCGCGTGAGTCACCTCAGTGAACGCGATTGCTCCATTCAACGCCGTCACCAAAAACTCATGGAAGAAACACCATCACCATTTATGACGCAGGAATTGCGTGATGAAATGGGCGATGCCGCTGTGAAAGCAGCCAAAGCAGTGAACTATGAAGGCGTTGGAACCATCGAATTTCTGGTGGACAAACACCGCAACTTCTACTTCATGGAGATGAATACCCGTATTCAGGTTGAACATCCGATCACCGAGGAAGTTATCGATTATGACCTCATCCGGGAACAGATCAAAGTAGCTGCTGGTGTTCCCATCTCCGGAAAAAACTACTATCCACAAATGCACGCCATCGAAGTGCGGATCAATGCAGAAGATGTGAATAACAACTTCCGCCCATCGCCTGGAACCATTACCACGTTTCATGCACCGGGTGGACATGGTGTTCGTCTCGATACACACGCATATGCTGGCTATACCATTCCGCCGAATTACGATTCGATGATTGCCAAACTCATCACCATTGCGCAAACACGCGAAGAAGCGATTGCTAAAATGCGTCGCGCCTTGCATGAGTTTGTGATTGATGGTGTAAAAACAACGATTCCGTTTCATCGCAAATTGATGGAAAACAAGGATTTTATTGAAGGAAATTACACCACTAAATTCCTCGAAGGATTCGAATACAAAGACTAATTCAACCCAAAACCAGAGTAGCCCTCTGGTTTTTTTTATACCCCTTCTCATGAGAAAGCTCCTTCCGGCACTGCTGCTTTTGCTCTTGACGATCACTTCGGGAACAGCGCAGAATAAAATCCAATCTGGCTGGCAATTCAACATTGGGACTGGATTTTCACCTAACCGCTGGGATGCCGATTTTGATTCGCTCGGAGCTATTTTTTTAAGTGATGCAACACTTGGTATAAACGGCTTGCCAGCAGTGCGGCTTTACAACAAACCTGTATTCACACTCGGGCTCAATTACCTGAGAAACATCCGCAAACCCTATACGTGGGAAGCAGGTATCACAGCTAGTACTCAACAGATCGGGCGCACTTCAGGAATTTCGTATCTCGAAAAAACTCCCATTACCATTACAACTGCGGGAATACAAGCATTCGCAATCCGAACATTTCATCCCAACACAGGCAGCACCCTGATGATTCAGATTGGAGCAGCGGTTCAGGGCGTTTTTCTGAAAAATACCGAACTGGAAAACCAAACAGATACACTGCTCAAAGTTCCTGGTTTGATTGACCTTTCCCGCATTTCATCGCTCGAAATGGAACTAACTTCGCCTGTGATGCTCCAAGGCATTGGTCGATTGGAGTGGATCAATAATCTTACGGATCTATGGGGAATCTCGGCATCCATCGAAGGCCGGTTTCTGGTTACTGAGAACACCCGTTTCTCAGGAATTACAACAGTGAACAATCCGTTTTTTCCATTAACGACCCGTGTAAATACACCCGCTTCCAACATAAACTACCTTCAGTTTAATGTGGGTGTGGTGCGATTGCTCCAACAAAAGTCCCGAACAACGATTACTCCGTTGTTTTAATTTATCCTTAAATCCTGTGAAGCGCTGGCTTAGGGATGGATGGTAAATTGATCGGCATCCAATGCTGCAGGGAATGATGAACGGAAATTCAGCAATTCTTCTTTGGAAATGACGACTGTTTCACAGCGGTCGCCATAGCGTTCGGTGCGGCTCAAGCGTTCGCCTGTAAAATCGATTACTGCAGAATCGCCAGAATACATCACATCGTTTCCATCTTTCCCAATCCGGTTAACACCAATAACATAGGCCTGATTTTCAATGGCTCTGGCAACAAGCAAAGACCGCCATGCATGCGCGCGTCGTTCGGGCCAGTTAGCTACATAAATCAAGACGTCGTAATCGTATTCTGAACCAACCAATCGGTTGCGAGACCATACAGGGAAACGGAGATCGTAACAGATGAGCGGGCAAATGTTCCATCCTTTGTGATGAAAAATAACCCGGGAAGTTCCGGCTGTATAATGCTCCTGCTCATGTGCCATCCGGAAAAGATGTCGCTTGTCGTACATTTCATACCGTCCATCGGGATGCATCCAAATGAGCCGGTTGAAATAGGAACCGGATTCTTTCATCATCATGCTTCCAACAATGACGGCATTTTTCTGTGCCGCCATTTTCTGCATCCAGATCATGGCAGATCCGTCCATGGTTTCGGCATGCACAAGCGCATTCATACTGAAACCGGTGGTGAACATTTCAGGCAATATGATGATATCCGTCTTGCCTGTTATCCACTCCATCCGCCCTTCCAGCCATTGAAGATTTTCTTCGGGACTTTGCCAGAAAAGACGGGTTTGAACCATGCTAACCGATAAGTTCATAGGCTAAAGTTTTAAGAGTTTCTCTGCTGCCATCTCCAGTTCATCGTTGTTCTTGGCAAAACAAAAACGCAAGGTTTTATGATCGCGGTTCTCGTGATAGAATGCGGACACAGGAATGGAAGCTACACCATGCTCTAGCGTCAGTCTTCGTGCAAAATCGGTGTCCTTTTCTTGAGAGATTTTACTGTAATTCATCAATTGGAAATACGTCCCTGCGGATGGTTCTATCCCAAAACGGGATCCTTCAAACAAACGAAGAAAGAAATCGCGTTTCTCCTGATAGAATGCCGGTAGATGCAGATACCTTTCTTGTTGCTTCAGAAAATCGGCATAGGCATATTGGATGGGTGTGTTGACTGAAAAAACCAGGAATTGGTGCACTTTCCGAAATTCATGCATCAGGTTGGCAGGAGCCAAACAATACCCTAGTTTCCATCCCGTGGTATGAAATGTTTTTCCAAAGGAGGAAACGATGATGGAACGCTGAGCCAGTTTGGGAAAGCGAGCAACACTTTGATGCTCATAGCCATCAAATAAAATATGCTCATACACTTCATCACTCAAAATGATGATATCGGTGTTGAGTGTTAGTTTTTCGAGTTGCTGGATGTCGGCCGCGTTGAGAATGCTTCCAGTGGGATTATGCGGAGAATTGATAATGATCATCCGGGTATGAGGATTGATCAGTTTTCGAAACGCATTCCAATTGATCTTAAACGTGATTGGATCGAGTTGAAAAAACACGGACTTCCCTCCTGCCATTTCAACAGCCGGAAAGTAACAGTCGTAAGCTGGTTCAATGAGAATGACCTCATCGTTTTCGCGCACTAAGGCATTGATGGCTGTATAAATCGCTTGTGTCCCACCTGCTGTAATGGTGATTTCCGTTTCCGGATCGTACACCATGCTGTATAATGCTTCTGTTTTTTGTGCGATGGCTTCGCGCAATTCAGGTATTCCGGGCATGGGTGCATATTGATTCTGACCACTACGCAAATGTTTCTCTACCAAAGCAATCAGATCAGGTGAACAATCGAACCCCGGAAATCCTTGTGAGAGATTGATGGCTTTGTGTTCTCGCGCCAATTTCGACATCACCGAAAAAATGGACGTTTGAACCGCAGGCAATTTGGAATGAACAACAGCAGGATATTTAGGCATTGATGGAGGGGTTGA
>CALQRR010000108.1 GCA_943333015.1 Chitinophaga pinensis
ACACAAGCTGCAAAAGAAATGCAACAAGCTGATATGGACACTTCGGTAATCATGTTCACCATGTGGACCGAAGCCATCAAGCATTTTGCTGAAAATGGTCAGGGCAACGCGATCTTCCTCGATGGTTCTCCCGATGGAATGGAAAAGAATTTCCGGCAGCTGATGCATATTGTAAAGTCGGATGCAAATTCCCCTTTGAAGAAATAAGGATTTTTAATCGTAGATCTTTTGTAAAGCCTTCTGATCAAAATCTGGATGTGCTTTTCCCAAGAGGGACGTTGGTTTTGAATCGTTAAGAAATTCTACCCCAATCCATTTTACGTTTCTCCATGTTGAGCAATTGTTGCTTCAAGAGCGCGTGTTCCGGAAGTTCTAAATCGGGATCGGTGTCGAGGATTGCGCTGGCAAACTGTCGGCAATAGGCCAGCAACTGATTGTCCTTACTGATATCGGCGATATTCAAATCCAAATCACCACTTTGCTGAGTGCCTTGCAAATCGCCCGGTCCGCGTAATTGGAGATCGACTTCTGCAATCTCAAACCCATCATTAGTCCGCACCATGGTTTCAAGTCGGATGTTGGCTTCACGACTAAGCTTGAATCCCGTCATGAGCAAACAGTACGACTGATCAGCACCGCGACCTACACGACCGCGTAACTGGTGCAACTGCGATAACCCAAAACGTTCGGCACTTTCAATAATCATGACCGAAGCATTCGGCACATTCACGCCTACCTCAATCACCGTAGTGGCAACCATGATCTGCGTTTGCTTTTTGATAAACCGCTGCATTTCAAATTCCTTATCCGCCGATTTCAAACCTCCGTGCAAAATGCTTAACTGGTATTGTGGACTTGGAAACCAGGCTTGCAGGTGCTCATAGCCGTCCATGAGGTTCTTGTAATCGAGCTGTTCACTTTCTTCGATCAAGGGATACACCACGTAAATCTGTCGGCCCAGCGTAATTTGTTCCTTGATGAAATTGAACACTGCCGGTCGATCTTTATCGAATTGATGTTTGGTCACAATGGCTTTTCTCCCCGGCGGTAATTCATCAATCACGGAGATATCCAAATCGCCGTAAAGGGTCATGGCCAGTGTTCGTGGAATGGGTGTTGCCGTCATGATAAGCACATGCGGCGGAAGGACATTTTTCGCCCAAAGTCGGGCCCGTTGGGCAACACCAAAACGGTGCTGTTCGTCAATGACCACAAAGCCAAGGTTTTTGAAAATGACCTTGTCCTCAAGTAGGGCATGTGTCCCCACGATGATATGGAGCTCGCCGCTTTCGAGTTCGGCATGCAGGATGTTGCGGTCTTTCTTTTTGGTGGATCCTGTAAGCAGCCTGATTTTCACTCCAATTTTTTCAGCCAGCTCGCTTAATCCTGCAAAATGTTGCTGGGCAAGGATTTCAGTCGGAGCCATTAAGCAAGCTTGAAACCCATTATCAATGGCCATGAGCATACTCATGAAAGCCACGATTGTTTTTCCGCTTCCCACATCTCCCTGCACCAACCGGTTCATCTGTATGGGTTTCGCTACGTCGGAACGGATTTCTTTCAACACCCGTTTTTGGGCATTGGTCAGCTGAAACGGCAGGTGATTGTGGTAAAAATCGTTGAACACAGTGCCGATTGTGCCAAACGCGAAGCCTTTAAGTTGCAGTTTGTTGATGCGATTCTGACGTAACAATCGAAGCTGGAGAAAGAACAATTCATCAAACTTAAGTCGTGTTTCGGCGGCACGTAATTCATCGGCATTGATGGGTTGATGAATAAACTGATACGCCTGCCTGAGCGGAATCATCTGATGTTGTTGAATGATCTGTTCGGGTAATGTTTCCTCTATCTGATTGCCGATCCGTTGCAGTAATTGCTGAATGAGCAGCGACTGCCCACGACTGTCGAGCCAGGCACGTTTCATCGCTTCGGAGCTGTTGTACACGGGTTGCAAGCGCGGTGCACGGGCTGCTTTCTCGGCGCTGTAAAGCTCCACTTCAGGATGGGCGATGTTCCAGGAATGATTAAACTGAGTAGGTTTCCCAAACACGATCACATCTACCCCAGTACGCAATTTATCCTGCACAAATTTAATTCCCTGAAACCACACGAGTTCCAGCGTTCCTGTTTGATCACGGAAGATGGCGCTCATCCGTTCTTTGCCCTTTCCGGTTCCAATTAGCCGGATGTTTTCTAGGCGGCCAATGAGTTGCACCAGTGGTAAATCCTCGGTAATGTCTTTCACCGTGTAAAACCGGGTACGGTCTACATACCGGAATGGAAACCAATTCAGCAAATCGCCGAAGGTTTCCATACCGCAGTCTTTTTTCAGGAGTGCCAGTTTTTTGGGTGGCAATCCCTGAAACGCATGTAAAGGTGTGTTGAATACAGCCACCTGGCAAAGATAGCAGGACTGACGTTTATTTAATTGGTTTCATCTGCGTTGGAATCATCGGGATTCTGAACGCAGGAAACACATTGCAATCCATCTTTTCCCATTTGCCATACTTCATTCAGCATTTCCGTGTCGTCTAGGTTTTGAACGTTCGGTATATAATGCATGATTTCATCAGCGCCTGTTTGAAAACGGATGAATTTATTTTCGGGAATATGGACAGTTACATCCAGGGTTTGGTTACGCCACTTGTTGTTTGGTTTGATAGTGAAATACGGGTTGAAATACACGGTATTCGCTTCCTGACGATAGAAGTAATTGATGGACGAAGCTGATGTGATGGCTTGTTTTTTATCCATTCCACGGGCTGATTTCTCAGCTGTTACTGAAAAGATACCGTCTTCCGCTGCAACGACTGTCATCTTGATCTGACCATTCAGGTACCGCTCGCCATCGTTGAAATAGAAATTCCAATTGTCCATTTGCATCGATTGGCGAAGGTTGATTTCGCTTCCCGGTTGAATGGCAATGTTGAGTGTGTCGCTGGGTGGTTGCGTGATGGTTAGGTTTTCGATCAGACGACCTTTTGCACTGAATTCACTCAGTAACAAGGCTCCCGCAACGATGCAGCAAATGAGTCCTGCTAGGAACACCATACCGTTAATGGGCGCTACCCAGCCTAATTTCAGGCGCGGATGCAACAGCAAACGCAATCCACCCAGGAGTAATCCAATGATCGGGGAGATGATTGCCAGCGAAAGGCCCACCAGAAAAAGGCGTTGTTGGTTTTCGGAGGAAAAGAATGTACTGAGAAAGTTTTGAATGGAAAACGAGGAAACTCCGTCGTGGTCGCTGATGGAGATGATATTGCCGGCGCTGAAAAAAGCACTTAAAAAGGCAAACAAGAATGCGCCACCAAGAATGATGAGAAAGATGCCCAGAGAACGGCCCATCACCCGAACAATTTTTCGAAGGATACGCAGGATGACAGCTGAAAATTCCTCAACGAAATTACCAAGACGGCCGCGAACATTCGCATTGCGATATCCCGCACGGGCTTCTTCTCCAAATGCTACTGCCCGTTCTCTGAAACGTTCGGTTTCTTCTTTTATCCGACGTTCGATGTTTTCGATGTTAACCTGTTCACCACGCATCTGTAGCTTTTCGGCGGTGGAGCTGGCTTTGGGCAGGACAATCCACAGGATGATGTAGAGCAGCGGACCTGAACCTGCAAAGAACAAGGCAACAACAAATGCGAGGCGCAGCCAGACCGGATCAATGCCAAAATAGTATCCTATTCCGGAGCAAACGCCGCCAAAAACAGCATCATCCGGATCGCGGAATAAACGCCGGTTGGGATTATTGCGCATGTCGTAATTGGCCTGTGAGCTGGTCTGTTCGGCTTTGGGAACTTCCTGATCCTCGGTGTAGGATTCGGGCTCACCCAAAATGGCAATCACTTCTTCCACTTCGTTTTCCAAAATCACTTGCTTGTTCTTGAGCCGTTCGGCAAAAAGTTCGGCAATGCGACTTTCTATATCTCCCACAATCTCGTCACGTCCTTCTGTGGCTTCAAACGAACTACGAATCTGTTTCAGGTAGCGAAAAAGTCGGTCGTATGCCGCCTCTTCCAGATTGAACAACATGCCGTTCAGGTTAATGCTGATGGTCTTATTCATGATCGGGTTTCTTTGTAGATGAGCGTTGGGTTTGAGCAACAGAAGCAACCAGCTCGTCCCAGCTGATGCGCAGTTCTGACAAACTATGTTGTCCTATTTCGGTTAGTCCATAATATTTCCGTGGTGGGCCTGATGTACTTTCTTCCCATCTGTAATTAAGCAATCCTGCATTTTTGAGTCGCGTCAAAAGTGGATATAAGGTCCCTTCTACCACAATCAGCTTTGCCTCTTTGAGTCGGTTGATGATGTCGCTGGTATACGCATCACCGTCCGACAGTACCGAGAGTATGCAGAACTCCAGCACGCCTTTGCGCATTTGTGCTTTGGTATTTTCGATGTTCATAGGACAAACATAGAACTAATCTTAACACGGTACTATGCAATGCAAGGTACATTGTTAAATATTAATACTCGCTGCTGATTTTCAGACCATTAAATTTAAATATACGTGGAAGATTGCACAATCAGAAACACTGGGAATATCAATCCCTTCAAAATAGCTTCGTTTTGCTCGTTGAAGTTTTCTTTTCGATAAAGATTATTCAGCATATCATGAAATACCTTCAGCTTAATCTTTTTATTGTATTCTTCTCTCATTCCTCTGGTAAAGAGAACGAAGCTTGAGAAATAGGAAAGGATGCAATTAGACATACGAAACGATACATCATTTGAAAGCTCGTGGATGACACGATTAAAATCCAGGCACGTTTGAAGTAAGGTGGGATGGAAGGGATGTGAACGGGAATATAGTTTCGAGCGAAATGTATTTCTTCACCATTCAGGGAGAGATTTCGGGTGCTAAAACCAGGAAAATTATTTTGAATAACGAATAAAAAAAGCCCCCAGATGGAAAAACCAAATGGGGGCTTCACGTTGAAAAGCTTCTGTTAGATTGTATCAGCGCTGTATCCATACACAGCAGGGTTTTTACCACCCATCGGCCGCACATACGATGAAAGCTGACCGCGGTGGTGGATCATATCAAAAAAGAAAAACCACATCATTTGAAAGCGGGGAAGTGTTACGAAGGATTGACCATTGACGAACAGTTCAACCGGCTCTGTTTCCCAGGAAGTATCATCCAGTTTTGCAATCGACGCTTCAGCAGCTTTCCAATAGTCGGTTAGCATAGTACATGCTTGCTCAATGGAATCGAACGAACAGGTCATTGTTTCCTCGCATGCGCTATTTTCTAGTATGACTTTTAGGTCAATAGTATGTGCTAACAGATGTTCAACAATTTCATAGGCTGACCTGTTTACAGGATGCGGTTTGTAGTTAAGTTTGTCCTTCGGAAGGCTTGAAATCAATTGCAGAGTCGCATTGAATTCATTGGATAAACAGCCTTTGAAAAAATCAATGTTTGAAACCATCTTGGTAGATTTTTTAAGTCAAAGAATCATTTTTGAATGTGCAATGTATTGAATAAGCATCACGAAATGCCTAGGTGGTTGTTTTTGAGGGTTAACCACTTGCGTATTTCTTGAATATCTTTTAGCACTTAGCCCTTATTACTCACATGGAAACGTTTTATCGCCATCCCTTCAACGTCCGTGTTTACGGCTTGGTCATCAATGATAAAAATGAACTGCTGGTCAGCGATGAGTATTGCCAAAGTCAGTTTATGACCAAATTCCCCGGTGGTGGTTTGGAATTCGGCGAGGGCTTGATTGATGCATTGAAGCGGGAATTTATTGAAGAATGTGCCCAAGAAGTGGAGATTAATGGACATTTCTACACCACCGATTTCTTTCAGGAATCGATGTTTCGCGGGGGCGGACAGCTTATCAGCATCTATTATTTCTGTCGTTTTGTAAGCACACCACAGTTTCAGGTGATTCAAAAGCCGTATGATGGCATTCCGGAAGTGAACGACTCCATTGCGTTCCGATGGATTGCGATGGATGCACTAACACGCGATCACCTCACCTGGCCGGTGGATCAGAAAGTAGTGGAACTATTAAAAGCCTCCCGTTAAGGATTCAACCGGCGCTGCATGAAACTCTGGATGAGTTCAAACAGTTGAACAGGCTGGTATTTTCGCCAGTTGATCTCATCAAACCGGCCGCTAAATAGGATATACTGATCGATCCCGTA
>CALQRR010000109.1 GCA_943333015.1 Chitinophaga pinensis
GTATGGTTTATACTTCCAAGATAATGTCGCGAAACGAGAATGACTTCAGCATTCATTTCAGAAAGCAGATCTATGTATAGCGTCGTTCGGTTAAGAGGAACCATGAGCCCACCTGCTCCTTCGATGATTAAGGTATTGGTAGTTTCAGGTATTTGAATCGACTTCGGATCAATTGCTATTCCCGCTCGTTCGGCCGATGCATGTGGAGAAAGCGGGTAGGGAAGGCGATAGGCTTCTGGATGAAAATGTGTAGTGTTGCTGCTAACCAGACTGCGCACAAAATCAGTGTCTGTAAACTCCAGTTCTCCCGCCTGAACTGGTTTCCAGTAGTCGGCTTCCAACGCTTCGCATAAAAGTGCACTGACTACAGATTTTCCCACACCTGTTCCAATCCCTGTCACAAAATATCGTGTCATAATGCGTGTTTTACATACCGATTGAAACCGATATCAGTTCATTTCTGTAAAATGTGCAATCGCCAATCGGTAGCCATTCAATCCAAGACCACTGATCATTCCAATGGCATTGGGGGCAATGAAACTCTGATGACGGAAAGGTTCACGGGCAAATACATTGCTAATATGAACTTCAATTACAGGAGAAGAAATAGCCGCAACGGCATCTCCAATAGCAACGGAAGTATGTGTGTATCCTCCTGCATTTAAGATGATTCCATCCACCGAAAACCCTTTTTCATGCAATTCATTGATCAGCTCTCCTTCCACATTGCTTTGAAAAAAACTGATCTCATGGTGAGGAAACGTAGTTTTCAATTCCTCCAGAAAGGAATCAAATCCACGTGAACCATAGATCTCCGGTTCTCGCATCCCGAGAAGGTTTAAATTTGGTCCGTTAATAATATGTAGTTTCATCCCTCAGCGAAAGTACACAAGAAATGGACTGGTCCTCATCAATCAAAGGCTTCAAAGCGTTTCTCAAATTAGAACGTTCGCTTTCACCCAATTCGGTGGAGGCATACGTGCGTGATGTGGATAAGTTGAGTCAGTTTTTGGAAGTTCATGGATTGGCAGTTGCACCCGACAAAGTTGCACCGGAACATTTAAAAGGTCTGGTGAAATGGGTTGCTGTATTGGGCATGCAGCCTACATCACAAGCACGAATGATCTCAGGATTGCGTTCCTTTTACGCATACTTATTGCTCGAAAATGTCATCGTAACCGATCCCTGTGATCAGCTTGATTCACCCAAGCTTGGAAGAAAGCTCCCCGATACGTTGGATGTCCAAGACATCGACAGTTTGATTGGGGCCATTGATCTCAGCAAGCCCGAAGGAGAGCGCAATAGAGCCATCCTTGAAACCCTTTACAGTTGTGGTTTACGTGTATCTGAATTGGTAAATCTGAAAATTTCGGATCTGCATCTGAATGCCGATTTTGTTAAGGTGGTTGGTAAGGGAAATAAGGAACGCATTGTACCTGCTGGTTCTGTTGTAAAAAAACGGATTGAAGACTACATAGAAAATGTGCGGATTCATCTTGCTGTTAAAGCGGGCGAAGAGGATATTGTGTTTTTAAATCGTCGCGGTCATCGGCTCAGTCGGGTCATGGTTTTTCTGATGATTAAAGAGCTTGCCGTTAAAATAAATCTTCGAAAAAAGATCAGCCCCCATACATTCAGACATTCGTTTGCGACGTCTTTGGTAGAAGGAGGAGCTGATTTGCGCGCTGTTCAGGAGATGCTTGGGCATGAATCTATCACAACAACAGAGATATATACACATCTTGATCGGGAATACTTGCGGCAGGTAATTACGGAATTTCATCCGCGGGCCTGAGCGATAACGTGCTGAAAATGTCTCCGAAATAAGATATCAGCGTGTGAACCTCCTGCGTTATGCTTGCATACCCGTTAAAAATCTAACGCTATGCGAACCGAAAACCACACCCGTTCAAATCCTTCTTTTGATGAGATCGTTTTTGAACACCGCAATCATGCTTATGGTGCATTTGCCATCCGTCGGTCTTATGACCGGAACGTCATTACTGGTTTTATTTTTTCTGCAGGTTTCGTTCTGGCCATTGTTTCCGGTATGTACCTGATGGGGGAGCGGCATCTACCTTCTATAGCAGATATCAATAAAAAACTGGCAGCAACGCATCAATTTAAGATATTGGAAATCGAACTTCCCAATATGCCCGATCTTCCTAAAGGCGGACAAAAAAATGTGATTCCACCTGCAGGTTCAGATAAAATCAAGCAAGCGGACAAAACACCTACACCGACAACTGACCCGCTTAAAGAACCGGAAAAATCATCTGCGATTCCTAAAGATTCTGTCGAATATAACGCGGGAGGAAAAGGAGGCGCAGGTCCAGTTCTTCCTTCTGGTGGTGATGGAAAAGGAGGTGAAAGGGGTGGAGGAGGTCCATTGGAATCTGCTTCCAAAAGGCCCGTTGATGTAGCGGAGGTAATGCCTGAATTTCCTGGAGGAGAAGACGCTCTCTTTAGCTTTTTGAGCAAGAACTTGCGTTATCCAATGTTTGAACGTGAGAATGGAATCACGGGTGTTGTTTTTGTTTCATTTGTAGTAAACAGTACCGGAGAGATTGATCAGATTGAAATCCTTCGTTCGCCTTCTTCAGGATTCAATGAAGAAGTCATTCGTGTTGTGAAGAAAATGCCCGTGTGGAAAGCTGGGATTCAAGGAGGACAGAAAGTGCCAGTTCGCTTTAAATTGCCGGTCAGATTTGGTCTGAAGAAATAATCAAAAAAAAACCTGCGGGATAAACTCCGCAGGTTTTTTTATAAGATCGAAATGGTTTACCGTACAACATTCAATCGAGCCGAAGTACTATATGATCCTCCGTTAAGTAAGATCTGATAAACACCGGATGAGAGATCTGCAACATTAAGTTGAAGCGTTGCATTGCGGTCTACGTTATTGAAAATTTGTGTTTTCACCAATTTCCCACTTGCATCTAGAACGTTCAAGACAAGTTCTGCTTCGCGTTCAGGTAAACGCAGACTGATTGAAGTCGTTGTTGCTGCCGGATTCGGGAACAATGCAAAAACATCTTTACCAGCTTTGTCGATACCAGTGGTCAAATCACGAACGGTGATGGTTGTCGTTTTAACATCCATACATGTTGCATTTGACGCAATAAACGATACCGTGTAAGTTCCTGGAGCGGTGTATACGTGGACTGGGTTTGTCATTCCGGTAACAATCGTACCATCGCCAAAATCCCACGTCATATCACTTGCACCTTGAACAGTTGCGTTGAAAATTACTTGCGCATTGCTTAGTTCAACAAGGGATGCGCTAGTGCCAATGATTGCAGTAACCGGAGAACCAGCTGCCACTTCTACCGCCTGATGAATCAAGCTACCGAATTGGTTATTCAAGTGAACGAAATAGATACCACCTGCCAAGTTGCTGATAGTTGTTGTACCCTCAAATGCATCTTCTTGTGCCACTGTTGCACCAGCCTGATTCGTTACGGAATAAGACCAGCTGGAAGTTGACGGGCTGTTGATGATAATTTGACCATCATTCTGAATACAACTTTCAGTAGCAGCAGACATCAACACTTCAGGTTTGAAGTGTAGACGGAAACGCATTACATCAGTTGTTAAATCATACACATAATTGTACTCTGCATTGTTGCGCAGATTGTGGAATACTCCCAACTTGGTATCTTCAAGGATGATTTGTGCAGACTCAGGAAGATTGTCCACCTGCTTGAGGCGGAATACTTGAGGGCCATTTGCAGTGGCTTCGATGCCTATCTGAACAATTTTATCCATGTTCAATTCAGCCATCGCTTGGATTGCGAAGTCATCTTCCCCAATCTTAGAGAACATAGCAAACTCGGCATTCCCGCGCAGTTTCTCAGCATCGTACTGTACATCAATACCATCTGTTGCATCTTCTTTGAATGCGATCAATGTTTCGTTGTATTCATTCTGTTGCGTTGAAACACTTACCCAAACACGTTCTAACATTCCAGCATCAAAGAAGGAGTTGTTTTGAGTTGTTCGCATCGAATTGGTGAACGTTACTGAAGTTGCAGAACTTGCCGCCACAAAGAATCCTTGTGACGATGCTATGTTTCCGGTAAACGGTGTCCCACTGTTTGGTCCTACAAAACCGATTCCGTTCCAAACACCATAATCGGAGGCCGCATAAGTCGATCCAGCTGAGTTGTCATCATCCCAGAAATAAATAGCACCACCGAGAATTTGAGGATTGGCAGCTACAAAACTAGCAGCACTAATCGCACTTGGATATGGATTGCCAATCAGGTTGAAGTTGGTAAATGCACCTACTACAAGAGGACCATAGGAAATATTGCCATTATTAGGAATGCCAGTGAAGTTTGCATTGGATGTTCCTGTTGCAATATACCCTCGACCATTCGTCATAGAGCCACTTGCAGAAACCCAACCATCGCGCAGGCCAGCTTCATCTGAGCCCGTTGCTAAATTCGGTTCATATTTATGAATGTTACCTGCAAGTACCGAAGTAGAACCTGTGGTGATTGGTGATGACCAGTAGTTGTAACCCAATACATTGCTCGATCCAATTCGACGAATTCGAACAGAACCCGTAACACTTCCACCTGCTCCTGTGGTAGCAACTCCATGCATGAGAGATGCTCCGCTTGCGAGTATGATCGTGTTGCCCGTATTCAATACGGCTCCCGTTGCTACGGAAACGACTCCGAAAAATGTAGTTTGTCCCGAATGTGTAGCAACTGGGGAGGTAAATTGAACTTTACCTGGACCTGTTACCTGACCGTTTGCACTTGTCCAATTACCATTTACCGTAATTTGATATCCTGTTGGGATATTAATAACAGCACCATTCTGCATCACAACATTCTTTACAATTCCATTTCCAGGTGTTAAGAATGACGGTTGATTGGCTGCAACGGGAATAGAAATATTAGAAGCGGCAGTTGGGATATTGTTTGGATTCCAGTTTCCTGGATTATTCCAGTCCGTGTTAACAGATCCCGTCCACGTTATTCCTGCAGTGAAAGGTTCTGCTAGTTGAAATTCGCCTAACGTCGTCAATCCAGTAATTTGAACACTGGTTGATGTTGTGGTTCCAATTGTGGAAGCGGTCCAGACAGGAGCATTGTATTTTGCTGCAGCTAAGTTACTTGGATTCACAGCGGGATCAAGATCGGAATTAACAAAATTCAAAGTTGCACTCACAAAGGTAAATCCAGAAACTCCTGCATTCGTTAAACCCCAATAACGATTCACCGATTTAGCTCCATCAATACCAGCAGAAGCAGAAGCCGGATGATCTCCAGCAATAGAATACGCTGTAATTGCTCCTCCCGAATTGGTGTTTCCAGTAAATTGTAATGTAACAGGAGTGTATGTAGAAGCATCGCCCACTTCGAACGTTCTTAAGGCAGTACTTGCAGAGATTACCTTTCTGAAATTACCGTTCACATAGCTCAATGCTGAAGCTCCGCTTGAAAGTGCTCCAAGCGAAAGGGATACTTGATTGGCTCCCGTTTGAATAATCCCATTCGTTAAGATTAATTGATTATCGATTGCAATGGAGCTATTTATGGTTTTAATACCCGCTCCATTCACAACTAGTTTACCAATGGTTGTAGCTCCTGAAATTGACTGAACTCCACCTGTTAGCTGAAGTGCCCCAATGCTACCCAACTGCATGGCCGAGATTCCTGCCGTATTTGTTAGGTTGCCTTTGAGCGAAATGTTCCGGTTGCTTGGATTCGTAATCGATCCAGCTGATACAGTTAAATTACCGTTCACCGTAATGTCGGAGTTGAACAACGATTTTACTCCCGCCCCACTAAACGTCAGGTTGTTGTAAATTCCTTGTGAAGGCAATGAAGCCGTTGCTGTTGCATTGGTATATTCAATTGTTCCTCCTGCTGGTGCAACAAAGGATGCAAAAGTTCCCGCAGGGAAGATGAATTGATTTAAGGCAGTTGCAGCTAATTGGATAGTTCCTGTTCCCGTTACGGTTCCAAGGTTATGGCCAATGTAATTGCCCAAGTTTAGTGTTCCGTCAACTTGTGCTGTTGGAGAAGCTAAATTATTGCCTGTTCCAGTAATCGTGTGGCCTGCTGCAATGACAACAGAGTTAAACGTTGGTGCGGTTCCAGCTGCAGCTCCTGCATGTGTCAA
>CALQRR010000110.1 GCA_943333015.1 Chitinophaga pinensis
GAATTGCCACGGTCAAATGGTGGAGCAATAAGCGATGGAACTTTCGGAGCTCCAGCAAACAGTCGACAACTGGATCAAAGAACATGGCGTTCGTTATTTTAACGAGCTAACCAATACCGCAATTCTGATGGAAGAAGTGGGCGAATTGGCCCGCATCATGTCCCGAAAGTATGGTGAGCAATCTTTTAAGGCAGGTGAAGATGCGTCTTCGCTTGCCGATGAAATGGCTGATGTATTGTTTGTGCTCACCTGCATGGCCAATCAAACTGGTGTGGATCTTACCGTAGCCATGGAGCGCAATCTAGAGAAGAAAACGCGTCGCGACAAAGACCGTCACCACAACAATCCGCGTTTGCAGGAGGGTGGATCCGAATCATAGCGGGGCAGCAATACACGCAACACTGATTTCTTTCACACCTGCCGTGATAAGTTTTACGGCGCAGGATTCGAGTGTCGCTCCGGTGGTGATTACATCGTCAATGAGGAGAATGCGTTTGTCACGAATGCGTTCCGGATCGGGAACGGTGAAGATGCTTTCAACATTCTCCCAACGCGCAAACCGCGATCTTCGTGTTTGAGTACCGGTGTTAATATCCCGGATCAATGTGTCCTCACTTAGACGTGCAGGTAATATTTCTTGTAATCCTTCCCCAAAAACACCGCTTTGGTTATACCCTCGAATGCGAAGTTTTTCGGGATGCAGCGGAACCGGAATAATCAAGTCGGCTTCCTGAAAACAGGGCGTTTCCATCAGCTCTCGTGCATAAATCCGTCCAATTTCACGCCCAATGTCAGGGGCATTGCGGTATTTGAGTTCATGCAGTAGTTTTTGAACACCGCCTTCTTTTCGAAAGATAAAACATGCGGCTGCCGATCGAAAAGGTACCCTTCCCCAGAAAACACGTTCCAAGGGATTACCGGGTTGAAGGTGATAGCCTGTTCGGGGAAGTTGGTGTTTGCATCGAAAACAAATTACCCGCTCGTTTTGAAAAAGGGAGGAGTTGCAGGAGGGGCAGAGTCTAGGAAAAAATAAATGAAGTAATTCATTAAACATAAATGAGATTTTAAATAATAACGATGTTCAAATTTATCTGAAAACACGTATTGTATCCCTCTCAGGATGCAAAAAAAAATATCTTTGCAAGGCTATATAAATCTAACATGCTATCGTATGGAGAATAACTCCCCGAAAGGCGAGCAATCGGAAGAAAAAGAGAACAAGAAAGGCGCACTGCTAATCATTCTCCTTGTCATTACTGCATTATTGGCAGTATTATCGGGTTACTTGTTTTACCAAGTTGGTGAATTGAAGAAAGAAGCAGAAGTGCTCAAGACTCAAAAAGTGGACGCCGAAAAAGACACGGATGAATACCGTGCTCAGTTGCAACTTCTTACTGCTAAATACGATAGCCTAATGCAGGCCCATGAAGGTCTCCGTGCGGAACTAGAAGTGGAGCGTCAAAAAGTGATCACCCTTCTTGCCGACTATGAAGCATTGAAACGCAGTGGCGGAAATCTCAATAGTCCGGGCGGTGTGTCCATGCGTCAGCGAATGGAAGAACTTCAGCAGACATATGACGAAAGTGAATCGGTGATTCTTGAGCTCAAGGCAAAGAATCAGGAGTTGACAAATGAAAACTTCCGTTCTAAAAAACAATTGGAAGAGACCTCTGAGCAAAACAGCAAACTCACTTCCGAAAACAGTAAGCTCAATAAAACGGTAGAGATAGCGAAGCGACTTAAGACATACGAAGTCTATGCCGATGCTGTGCGTGTTTCTGGCGGAGGATCGAAAGAAAAGCAAACCGACAAAGCGAAAAAAGCAGATCGTATTCGTGTGTGCTTTACAGTGCTCGACAATCAACTTGCCGACAAACAGGAGAAGTTGCTGTATGCTGTGATTAAAGGCCCTGATAAGAAGGTTTTTGTTGAAGGAGATAAATCTAAGATTACCCTACTCAACGGCGATGAAATTCCATACAGCGTGAAGAAAGAAGTTTTTTACGATAACAAAGTGATGCAGCTGTGTCTGAACTGGGAAGTAAAACAAACCGGTGGACTGATCGCTGGCAAGTATCTAGTGGAGATTTATTCTGACGGTGTTCAGATTGGAGCAACAGATTTCACGTTGAAATAATCGCCAATCGCCCCAAAAAAGAAAGCCGGCACAGATTCATTCTGGTGCCGGCTTTCTTTATGATGGGTGCGTTAGGAAAATAGTTCTTCTATTTTTTCGCGTGTAAGCGGTTTAGGAATGAAGGCCAGAACAAACGGATTGCTTCGTGCTTTTTCGAGATCCACGGGATCGATGGTAGAGGAGAGCATCACAATTCGGCACTGTTGCCGAACTTGGAGCGGGAGTTCTGTAAATGCCTCTAAAAATTCGAAGCCATCGAGATCAGGCATTCGGATATCAAGAAAAATGAGGTTGGGTAAAAAACCTCGTGATACGCCTTCTGTCAAATAGTGTAACGCATCTTTTGCAGAAGGTTGTGAGATGATTTCCTCCGACAATCCGCTTTGTTGAATGACGCGTGTATTGATAAAGATATCGATTGGGTTGTCCTCTACAATCAGGACAGAATCAACGCTTTTCATAGTTCGCCGGATTTTCTGTTCAACTGATGAATCAAGGGAAGTGTTATGGTAAATATGCTGCCTTCATTTACCTGAGATTTTACTTCTATCATGCCGTTGAGTTTCTTCACGGTCTCCTTCACAATATACAAGCCCAAACCAGAACCTGCGCTTGTGTCTGAAGTCCTGTAAAACATCTCGAATATCTTTCCGAGGTGTTTTTCATTGATCCCTTGGCCGTTGTCGCTTACCGTTATTTCTACGACTTGCCCTTTGAGCAGAACACCAATCTGCACCTCTGGTTTTCTAGCCGGATGCCTGTAGCGGATTGCATTGGCCAACAGGTTATTCAAGATGATCTGTAAGCGATTTCGGTCACTTAAAAACACATATTCGTCCAAGAGGTGAATCTGTTCGGCTACTTTAAAATCGCCTGTTTCAAGGTATCTGAGATTGCTGCTAATATCATTCACCAGTGCTTGTAAACTGACCGGTTCAAAATTTATTTCAGTTCTATTATTACGCGAGTAGGCAACAATATCGCGTATGGTATTGTCGAGTTTTAGAATGCTTTCTTCCATCAGCGATACCAAATGAATGGTGCCAGCCTCTTTTACTTCTTCGCGCATAAGGTTCAATAAACCCAATACGGATGTCAGTGGAGAACGCAGGTCATGAGAAGCAGAGTATACAAACCGATCGAGTTCGAAATTGATTTTCTCAAGCTCTTTATTTTTTTCCTGAAGCTGTGTCAAATTATCCAATTCTTCCACCGGATCGAGTTGCACAGGCATTGCCATAAGAACTTTTACCTGGTGGCGCTTAATAAATGCACCGATGATTTGAGGAAGTTGGTGGGTTTCTCTCGAATGCACCAATAAATCGGCCCCTTGAGTAACGGCTGAAGTAGTGCTTTCTTCATCTGAAATAAGAATGAAAATGGACTCCTGCGATTGTTGACGAAGTTGTCGTGCACATTCCTGCCAACTCATATAAGTGGGATTGCCTGCATAAACAGCAATGCGAATTCCACTTTCAATTTGATGATTGAGCTGGAGATTACTATTGACAATGCTTAGTCGAAATGCGCCATTCAATGGGATGAATGCTTGTTTCAGCTGTTCGACACCCGTTGATTCTTCTTCCGGGATAATCAAATGTAAAGGGTAAGACTGCATGATGGTTTCGTCTATTACGAATTAACACTTTTTCCTTGGAATGCGAACACCCCTGCTTCCTTTCCGTATTTGAATCTTCCCTGATTCCTTACATCAGTCTATACTCAATAATACTCAGTATTTCTGTGCAATGTATAGATTATGAGACAGATGATTGTAAAATAATGAGAATGAATCCGAATTACTTACAGATGCAAGAAACTGCTGCTTGCTTCTACTAGAACAGGTAACTGATTGAGGCGATTGAGAGTATTACAGGTACTATGAGATCGAACTCAACATTTGCCCAATTCAGCATCAGACGGTTACTCCTGAAAGGGAGTTTTTTAGGGGTGTGTTTGCTGATGCATGCAAATGAACTGAGTGCACAGCAACTACCCGCAACACCCTTAAATGGTACAAAACGGTATCGTATCACAGCGTATAAACTGGCAAATGCTTCTACCAGCAGCTTGTCGAACATTGCCGAAGCCAATCCAAAACCAACGATGTATATCCCGAGTGCATTTACGCCCAACGGGGATGGCATTAATGATTATTTCGGAGTGAAGGCAGAAGGAATCAAGCAGTTTAAGCTGCAGATTTTTAATCGGTGGGGCGAAATGGTTTTCGAATCGAGTGACATGCTTACTCAATGGGATGGCACCTATTTGGGCGAAAAAATCACCAGTACAGATGTGTATGTATATCAGGTGAAAGCAATTGGAATAAATGACAAGCCGCTGCCCGAGGAAAAAGGTCGTGTAACGCTTGTTGCAGAAGGAATGATTGATTAATAGTATTGGATATGAGGATAAACTTCTACACAAACATTGTACGTAAAGTGATCTTGATTGCCGGGTTTTTATCGGGCTTCAGCTTCGCGCTTTCAGCTCAGGCTCCTGTAGCTGGATTTACTGTTTCCTCTATCCAGGGATGTGCTCCCTTCAGTGTTAATTTCACAAATACGTCCACCGGAGCTTCAAGCTACCAATGGATTTTTGGTAACGGGAACTTTTCAACGCTGACAAATCCTCAAAACGTTTATGTTGTTCCGGGTACATTTTCGGTATCCCTTATTGCTATTGCAAGCAATGGTCAACGCGACACCCTTGTTCAGAACAATTATCTCACTGCGCTGCCTGGTCCCAATGTGTCTTTTACATCCGCTACCAATGTCGGCTGTATTCAACAAACCAATTTCGGTTTTACCAACACTTCTAACGGAGCGGTAAATTATTTTTGGGATTTTGGTGATGGTACTTCATCACTTTTGGCTAATCCATTTAAAACGTATAGTCAGCCGGGGGCTTATGATATCTCTCTTCTAGCAACAAACAGTATCGGTTGCAGCGGTGTCTATAATCTACTTCAGCCGATAACTGTAAATCCGATTCCTACGGCACAATTTACAGCAAGTCAGACGAGCAGTTGCAATCCCGCACAATCATTTTCATTCACACCAACACAAACAAATGCCGCGGCCTATTACTGGCAGTTCGGCGATGGGACAACTTCTTCTCAGGTATCTCCCAACAAAGTTTACGCATCTCCGGGTGTGTATACTGTGCGTCTACTAATCACCAACAGTTTTGGTTGTGTGGATAGTTTAGTTCGCACCAACTATATCACTGTTCATACGCCGGTTGCGCCTCAGATTAGTGCAAACGATTCTTCGGGATGCGTTCATTTCGGAACTACTTTAACTACAAATATCACTAATGCCACATCCTATTCTTGGAATTTCGGGAATGGCCAGACTTCCTCAAATCAATCCCAATATGCAGTTTATACTACTGCCGGGACTTACTCGCCGGTTGTTACAGTAACAATGCCCAATGGTTGTGTGTATTCTTCCAATACACCAAATCTTATTACGGCCTATGCACTTCCTGCAACAAGTTTCACCGTTTCTAACAACACAGGATGTGCGCCGTTAACGGTCCAAACAACAAATACTACAACAGGAGCAAGTACCTATTTTTGGCAATTTTGGGATATTCCTAATACGACAGGTTTTCAACCAAGCCATACATACCTTAATCCAGGCTTATATAATATACGACTAACAGCGACTTCTATTCATGGATGCGTAGCACAGCAGCAAGTCAACTCGGCGGTGACGGTGCTGAGTCCGACTGCAATTGTTACTGCAACTGACACAAGCGGATGTCCGCCACTTTCCGTCCAGGTTACGAATTCCTCTGTCGGTGCGGCAAGTTATCTTTGGAATTTCGGCGATGGAACAACATCTACACAAGTCAATCCCTTTCATAATTACACAACCCTTGGTCAATATGATGTAACGTTGATTGCATTCAGCAATAATGGATGCAGAGATACACTGGTTCTTAACGATTACATTGATGTTAGTTATCAGCAAGCAAGCTATACTC
>CALQRR010000111.1 GCA_943333015.1 Chitinophaga pinensis
CAGGTTGGAGTGCTGGTAGATGAAACGGTTGGATCCACATCGTCGAAATCGCAATTGAGGGCGACCGAAGGATCGAATAAAAAATCGAAACCGGAGGAGGAATTGGTGAAGTTGTTTACCCAGAGGTAAAACACATCACCGGCTGTAACCGGAATGGCAGCGCAGTAGGGATTTCCCGGACCGGCTGGTTCACTCGAACTTGTTCCGGAAGGGCCAACGCCGGTTTCGCCTAAGGGCCCCATGGAGCTGGATGCATTGCAAGAAACGGCCGGCATACTGGGCAAAAAGCTTTCGCAAAACGGGGTGGTGTTGACGCGCCAGAGTGTCCAGTCGTAATCAGGATAAAAACCGGAGGTGATGGCTGCAGGAGAAATGGTAAACGCCAACATGCCGGTGTTGAGTACTTGAAATTTGAACCACTGCGACTGGTATTCGTCGGGAATGCAATTGTTGCCACTCCAATCGCCATCCTGCACAGAACCGCCACCGTATGCGTTAGAGCTCACCTGGAGGTTGGAACACAGCACCGATGCCGTTCCGCAATCGGAATGAGATTCGGTGACGCAGACGCCAAAGGTTCCGGTGACTGCATTGTTGTTCCAAATGCGGATGTAGATGGTTGAACCGGGCGTGAAATCGGAGCGATCAATGACGGGCATCATGTCGAGGCCGCTGTCGTCGTCGCAATCCATGGGAACGGGTGCCGAACATGGACCGGAATAAATGGAAAGTGCGGGATCGCTGATAGAACCGGCCTCCATGGTAATGGCTACAGAACCGGAAGGTGGAACAACGAATGAATACCAGACATCGGCTGCTCCGGCAAAACCGCAGGCGGGCATTCCTCCATTGGCGGTATTGCTTTGATAGGTCGATCCTACCGTGGTTCCGGGAGTGAATGCACACGTTCCGGGACTAACGGAAAGAGGCGTTGCATTACAGGGCGTATCCCCTTGTGCACTCAGTGATGCCGGCAACAGCCAGAAAAGCTGAAGGACACAGATGAGCGCAGTGAAGCGGGATAAACGGTGTTGCATGCAGGGCGATGATTTTCTAAATGCAGGGAGATGATTTTCTAAAAATACACAAATTGAGAGAATAAGCGAAAGAATAATGCGGTGTAATTCAGTAGTATATCTGATTTTGAGATCCGCAGGAGGAACCTATTGCCCGGTTGATCTAATGTGAACGCTCGCGGCAACGATAGAGCGAAAAGCTGCGCCGAGGTGATTTTCTAAAAACGCCTGCTGAAGGATGCATGGAATGATCGTGGGATAGAACAACGGCGCAACTTGCAGCGAAAGCGTGTGCGCCGCCCCATTCAATTGGCGCTGCATTTGGAAGGATTTCTTAATACGTCGATCGCTCAATAGTCCGTACATTTGCGGCGCTGGAAATAGCCATCCAAACCAGCCACCTGTATGAGCGATATCATCAAACATGAATGCGGAATTGTGTTGATCCGCCTGCTCAAACCACTCGATTATTACCGTCAGAAATACGGCTCGGCTCGATACGCGCTGAACAAGCTTGCCTTGCTCATGGAAAAGCAGCATAACCGCGGACAAGATGGTGCGGGCATTGCCTGTATCAAATTTGATGTGGAGCCGGGCGAACGGTATATTGGTCGTTTTCGTTCCAATGATTCGCAGGCGTTGCGGGAGATTGTGGAGAAGGTGAACAGTTATTTTGAAGAAATCCGGGTGAATAATCCCGATAAACTGAACGATACCGATTACCTAAAAGAACAGGTTCCATTTATTGGCGAACTGTTGATGGGGCACTTGCGGTACGGCACATTTGGGAAGAACAGCATTGAAAGTTGTCACCCGTTTTTACGCCAGAACAACTGGAAAAGTCGGAATCTGGTAGTTGCAGGGAATTTTAACCTGACCAATGTGGATGAACAGTTTCAGCAGTTGCTCGATTTGGGACAGCATCCGAAAGAGATGGCCGATACGGTGACGGTGCTGGAGAAAATCGGGCATTTTACCGACATGGAAAACGAGCGTTTGTTTCGGGAATTTAAACGTCAGGGGCATTCGAATCAGGAGATTTCACGTTTGATTGCGCGCGATTTGGATGTGGCGGAAATTCTGCGGCAGGCGTCGAAACGGTTTGATGGCGGGTATGTGATTACGGGCATGATGGGCCATGGCGATGCGTTTGTGTTGCGCGATCCCAATGGAATTCGTCCATGTTTTTACATGCAGAATGAGGAAATCATAGTGGCTACTTCGGAACGTCCAGTATTGCAAACGGCGTTTAACATTCCGATGGAGGAAATTCACGAACTTGAACCCGGTCATGCCTTGATTATCAAGCGCAACGGTGAAGTGAGCATGCCGGAAATTCGTAGTCCGAAACCACGCACGTCCTGTTCTTTTGAGCGGATTTATTTCTCCCGTGGCAGCGATGCGGATATTTATCAGGAACGCAAAGCCTTGGGACACAATATCAGTAAGAAAGTACTGGAGGCCATTGAATACGACATAGACAATACTGTGTTTTCGTTTATTCCCAACACAGCGGAAACGGCTTTCTTTGGCCTAGTAGAAGGTGCAAACGAGTGGCTGAATGGCGAAAAACGCAAACGTATTCTGGCGCTCAACGGGGAGCTTTCGGATGTTCGGTTGCAAGAAATTCTGGCCATGAAAGTCCGAACTGAGAAACTAGCAGTAAAGGATGCCAAGCTCCGCACGTTCATTGCCGATGATCTGCACCGCGACGAAATGGTCGCTCATGTGTATGACGTTACTTATGGTGTTGTGCGACAGGATACAGATACCCTGGTCATAGTGGATGATTCGATTGTCCGAGGCACCACGCTCAAGCAAAGTATTTTGCGGATTATGGACCGCTTGAAGCCCAAAAAAATCATCATCGTTTCCTCCGCTCCGCAAATTCGTTACCCCGATTGTTATGGCATTGACATGGCTAAACTGGGCGATTTTATTGCATTTCAGGCGGCTATTGCTTTACACAAGGAGCGCGGAACAGACTATGTGGTGGAGGAAGTCTATGAGCAATGTGTGGCGCAAGATGGGTATGCGAAAGAGGAGATGAAAAATGTGGTAAAAGGCATTTACGAAGCTTTTAACGAACAGGAAATCTCCGATAAAATTGCTGAATTGGTTACCCCGCCGGGGATGCATGCGGAAGTACAAGTGATTTACCAAAACCTCGACGATTTGCACAAGGCTTGTCCGGGGCATACGGGTGATTGGTATTTTAGCGGAAACTATCCAACGCCGGGCGGAAACAAAGTGGTGAATCGCGCCTTTATCAACTTCTTTAACAAGGTGGACGAACGGGCGTACTGAGCCGTTTCTCCTTTATTACAACCGGATCTTTTGTCGCCAAGCGGGCAGGTTGCTCCGGTCGACTGGTCGCAAGCGGTATCCCACAAACAGGCGAAACCAATTGTAGTTATCATTCACCGAAACACCCAGGTTGCGGTTTCCGGAAAAGGAGATGCTGTAACTTGAAATCCCACTGTACCAGCGATTGCCGTTGTATCCGAGGATGAATCTGAATTCCGATGTTCCGGTGACTTTGTTCTGTTGGTTACGAATCTGCTTGTCTTCGGAAAGGTAATAGCTGTTCTGGATAGAAATTCCGGGGACGAAATACAGCGTCAGAAACCAGGAATGACGAACAACGAATGTATGCACATACCCGGCGTTGATGTTGAAGTTGGTAACGCTCTGCGCAATGAGCCGGTTTTCGGGTTTGAACAGATACGCAATGCTGGCGGGAATGAGCGATTGACCAGTATCACTATCCATGCGGTGCAGTCGGAGTGAAAGTCCTGCCAGAAAACTACCCGCACTTTTTTCCTGACGG
The DNA here is from genome assembly GCA_943333015.1 of Chitinophaga pinensis. Classification (GTDB taxonomy): domain Bacteria; phylum Bacteroidota; class Bacteroidia; order M30B66; family M30B66; genus CALQRR01. Next base: position 3,847 of record CALQRR010000111.1, read on the forward strand.
TCGAGTTGCCACAAGGCTGCACGGTAAGAAAATTTCTCCGGGCTAAAGCAATAGTAAAGGTTGCTAAAAACGGTCACCGTGGAAAGGTCGGGGCGTTGGGGATATTGGTCGGTTTTGGCATTCCACTCCGGATTGGCTACCGACGGATTGGTAAGATAATAACCTTTGTAAACCTGAATGAAATTGGTATTCCAGAGCCGCCGTCCGTTAAACGATGCCCGAAGCGAAAACTGGGAGGAGGTGCCTTTTCGGTAACTATCGCCGGCTTGCAGTGATAAAAGTCCGAGTGAGAGGCTCAGCCAACGGTAGTCGAAACTGGCGATGAAATTGGTGCTGGTATTGGGTTGATAGCGCAGTAGAAACGTGTCGAGATCGGGATTTCGGATGTCGATGCGCTGGCTTCGGTTCGCGAGTTCGAAGGTGAGATGCGGACGGTCAGTGAATTTCGTTACGTACAGCGAGTCTTGTTTCGTCGCGTTTGCTGATTCCGTTTGGGCAGATACCGAAAAAGAGGTGCTGATGAAAAGCAGGAAATAAAAAATCCCCTTGACGCATCGGAGATTGACCGGAAGCGACAAGGGGATGTGATTCATGGAGATTATCGGGCGATAGCGACGCGGGAAACAGAGCGGCCGCTGGCAGAAGTCAGCACCAATTGGTACATCCCATTGCTCAGGTCTGAAATTCCGAACTGAAGTGCTGCGTCTGGTTGAACGTTTTCAAATGTACGTTGGAAAACCAATTTTCCACTGAGATCGAACATGCGACAATCAACAAGCGATTGTTGAGCAGGATAAGCTGCAATAATGGTGAGTTGATCTTTGGCCGGATTAGGGAAAACGTGAATGTAAACATCGCCGCTAGAATCGAGAATTCCGACAGAGTTGTATCCAAAACCGGCAGATGTTTTTGTACAGTTGCCAATGGTGGCAGACATGGTGTATATTCCGTTTTGCGTTGGGCTGATGGAGTTGGCATTGGCGCCAGCAATCGCAACACCGTTGAGGAACCACTGAAACGTTCCCACGTTAACGCCTGATGTCAGTTGTGATCCGACCAGATTGATGACCGGCTGGGCAGGCGCTTGTGTGACGGTGATGAGCGAATTTTGTGTTTGAGTGGCATTTTGCCCCGAACAGGCTCCAGTCACAATGAGACTAGCGCCGTAGGAGCCCGAAGCTGAGTAAGTCACTGTTGGATTCTGTGCCGTTGATGATGCTGGAGAACCGCCTGTAAATGTCCAAGTATACCCTGAACCGCTAGACTGTGCAGTATAAGTAACTGTTTGACCGGCACAAATAGATGTTGTGCTTGGGCTGAAAGATGCTACCGGAGAAACGGCTGAAAGGATTGGGAAGATGGCCTGATTCACGGAAATGCCCCAGCTTGAAGGACTTTCGGTGAACGCATGCCAGGAAAGATCCCCGAATTGCTCCCAAGCTGAATTGGTTGTGGCGTCACCATCGAAATTGCTTTTCAGCGCCAGGGTATATCCTGCTGAAGGATTGAATTCAATTCCTAAGAAGAAATTTCCAGTGACAGTTATCGGAGAAGGAAACGCAACAAAGGTATTCTGATTGTTCGTAACGTTCGTGATGATTGTAGCCAAAGGAATGGTTGCTGTAGCAAGCACTGTAGTTGGACCAGCAGCAGTATATGCATAGGCTTTCACCGTAATTGCAGAGCCAGCTGGAGCGGTGCCTGGAGTGGCAATGCCAAACGTGAATAGTGCGCCAGTTAACGATGTAACAGGGGCGGTTGATGTAAACAAATCCACCTTCGCAACATCCAGAAAGGAATTCACACCGGAAACATATCCCGTTCCCGATTGACCAACAGCACCTGGCGTATAGGCACTCAAAGTGCCATTCAATGGAAAGTTCAACGTATCGGAACAGGCAGTTGGTGGCGGTGGCGGCGCAATGGTACAGGCGGTGGAAGTGAGCAAACCAATCCGAGAACCACCCGATGCAAATAATGCTTGTGCACGGGTCTTTTGACCGGCTGTGAACATTTTCAAACAGTCATCATCGCCGTAATCCATATAATTCATGAACATTTCTCCTGGAGAAGCTGGTGCACATGATGACAGAAACGGATATGTTTTACATCCGTAATTAGATGTTGCCTGATTGGGCGTATCGCTCACCTGATCGCTCCCACTGCACCCTCCCCCATCATCACCCCAAATGTGATAGAGATTGAGCCAATGCCCTATTTCATGGGTGGCTGTTCTCCCAAGGTTATAGGCACCTCCAAAAGTATTATAAGGCGGACGTCC
>CALQRR010000112.1 GCA_943333015.1 Chitinophaga pinensis
GTCACAAAGCCAATACTGAAACATCTCAGCAACGTAAGAATGAGGCTCTTAAGCGCCTACAGGTTGTTGAAGCTTTCCGTTTGTCTAACGATGGCAGCAAAGTAAATCGTCCTGAATGGATGATTTTGAAGGTGATTCCGGTGATTCCGCCAGAATTGCGTCCGCTTGTGCCTTTGGATGGTGGCCGTTTTGCTACGTCCGATTTGAATGACTTGTACCGTCGTGTTATCATCCGTAATAATCGTTTGAAGCGTTTGATCGAGATCAAAGCTCCGGAGGTAATTTTGCGGAATGAAAAGCGAATGCTTCAGGAAGCAGTAGATTCATTACTTGATAACTCACGTAAGTCGAATGCGGTGAAAACCGAGTCGAATCGTGCCCTGAAATCACTTTCTGATTCACTAAAAGGTAAGCAAGGACGTTTCCGTCAAAACTTACTTGGTAAGCGTGTGGATTATTCAGCACGTTCGGTTATTGTGGTTGGTCCAGATTTGAAACTGCACGAGTGTGGTCTTCCAAAGGACATGGCTGCTGAACTTTTCAAACCGTTTATCATCCGTAAGATGATTGAACGTGGCGTTGTTAAAACAGTGAAGAGCGCTAAGAAAATCGTTGACAAGAAAGAACCAATTGTTTGGGACATCCTTGAAAACATCCTGAAAGGTCACCCGGTTTTACTTAACCGTGCCCCAACTCTTCACCGTTTGGGTATTCAGTCTTTTCAGCCAAAATTGATTGAAGGAAAAGCAATTCAACTTCACCCACTCGTATGTACGGCCTTCAACGCCGATTTCGATGGGGATCAGATGGCGGTTCACGTTCCACTTGGAAATGCCGCAATTCTGGAAGCTCAATTGTTGATGCTTGCTTCTCACAACATTCTGAATCCTGCAAATGGAGCGCCTATTACCGTTCCTTCTCAGGACATGGTCTTGGGTCTGTATTACACGACCAAAGGACGCAGAACGGATGAAACTCGTGTTGTAAAAGGCGAGGGATCAACGTTCTATTCAGCAGAAGAAGTAATCATCGCTTACAATGAGAAGCGTGTAGATCTTCATGCCTGGATCAAGGTGAAAACCAATGTGAAAGAAGGGGATGTTCTGGTACGTAAAATCATTGAGACAACTGTTGGACGCGTATTGTTCAATCAGGTAGTTCCAACACAAGTTGGTTATATCAATGAATTATTGACCAAGAAATCACTTCGTGATATCATTGGAAATATTGTGAAAGAAACGGGTATGGCTGTTACAGCTAAGTTCCTCGATGATATCAAGGATCTTGGATTTACAATGGCATTCCGTGGAGGCCTCTCCTTCAACTTGGGCGATGTAATCGTTCCGGAAGACAAGGAGAAAATGGTGGAAGACGCCAATACGCAGGTGGAAGAAGTGATGGCCAACTACAACATGGGTTTCATCACCAATAACGAGCGTTACAATCAGATTATCGATATCTGGACGCATACGAACTCCCGTCTGACACAACGTCTGATGACCCAGTTGGTGAACGACAACCAAGGTTTCAACCCAATCTATATGATGCTTGATTCCGGAGCACGTGGATCCAAGGAGCAGATTCGTCAGCTTTCTGGTATGCGTGGTTTGATGGCTAAGCCTCAGAAATCAGGTGCTTCAGGTGGAGAGATCATTGAAAACCCGATTCTATCTAACTTTAAGGAAGGTCTTTCAATCCTTGAGTATTTCATCTCAACCCACGGTGCACGTAAAGGACTCGCGGATACGGCTTTGAAAACAGCCGATGCAGGTTACCTAACACGTCGTTTGGTGGATGTTTCTCAAGATGTGATCATCTGTTTGGAAGATTGCGGAACACTCCGCGGTTTGACAGCTGTTCCATTGAAGAATAATGAAGAAATCGTCGAAAGTCTATATGACCGTATTTTGGGTCGTACTTCCCTTCACGATGTTTACAGCCCAACAACTGGCGAGTTACTCATTATGAACGGCGAGCAGATTCGTGAAGATGATGCCCGTAAAATTGAAGCATCCGGATTGGAAGCTGTCGAGATTCGTTCGGTATTGACATGTGAGTCGGAACAAGGTGTGTGCTCTAAATGCTATGGTCGTAACCTGGCAAGTGGACGAATGGTTCAAAAAGGTGAAGCTGTTGGTGTAATTGCCGCACAGTCTATCGGTGAACCGGGAACACAGCTTACACTCCGTACATTCCACGTGGGAGGTACAGCATCAAACACTGCAACAGCCTCTAAAGTTGAAGCGAAGTATGATGGTATTCTGGAGATTGATGAACTTCGTACAGTATCCAAAGAAGACGAAAACGGTAAACTGATTGAAGTTGTTATTGGTCGTTCTGCTGAATTGCGCATCATTGATCCCAAAACAATGGTTATCCTAACCACTGCAAATATTCCTTACGGTGCATCCATGTATGCTCAGAATGGAATCATTGTGAAGAAAGGTGATCTGATTTGTGATTGGGATCCGTATAACGCTGTAATCATTGCAGAAACAGGTGGTAAAATCAGCTTCGAAGACCTCGATGAAGGAATTACATACCGTGAAGAAAGTGATGAGCAAACAGGTTTCCGTGAGAAGGTAATTATCGAGCGTCGTGATAAAGCGAAAAACCCGATGATTAAGATTCTTGATGGATCGAAAGAAGTCATTCGTTCGTATTCATTGCCTTTGGCCGCCCACATCGTTGTAAACGACGGACAAAAGGTGAAAGCCGGAGAAACACTTGTAAAAATCCCACGTCAAAACGGAAAATTAGGAGATATCACCGGTGGACTTCCACGAGTGACCGAATTGTTCGAAGCACGTAATCCTTCGAATCCTGCTGTTGTTTCTGAGATTGATGGTATTGTATCGTTTGGTAAAGTGAAACGAGGTAACCGCGAGGTGATGATCGAATCGAAGACCGGCGAGCAGAAAAAATACCTGATTTCGTTGAGTAAGCATATTCTTGTTCAGGAGAATGACTATGTGAAAGCAGGTCAGGCACTGAGTGAAGGTGCTACAACGCCAGGTGACATTCTCGCTATTAAAGGCCCAACAAAAGTTCAGGAATACTTGGTGAATGAAATTCAAGAGGTATACCGTCTTCAGGGGGTGAAGATCAACGATAAGCATTTTGAGGTGATTGTTCGCCAAATGATGCGTAAAGTGGAAATCATCGATCCGGGAGATACTAAGTTCTTGGAAGGTCAAATGGGCAACAAGTTGGACTTCAGAATTGAGAATGATTATATTTTCGATAAGAAAGTGGTCATCGATCCAGGAGATTCAACCACGTTGAAACCAGGACAGATTGTTACAGCACGTAAACTTCGCGATGAAAACTCTATGTTGAAGCGCAAGGATTTGAAAGTAGTTGAATCGCGTGATGCAGTTCCGGCTACCGCTAATCAAGTGCTTCAGGGTATTACACGTGCATCTTTGCAGACGAAGAGTTTCATTTCGGCGGCTTCCTTCCAGGAAACTACCAAGGTGTTGAACGAAGCTGCAATCAGTGCTAAATCGGATGATCTACTCGGATTGAAAGAAAACGTTATTGTTGGTCACTTGATTCCTGCAGGAACGGGTCTTCGTGAATACGAAAACATCGTTGTAGGATCACAGGATGAATACAATGTGTTGATGGCATCTAAGAAGAAGTTCAAAGAAGAAACCGTTTAAGCAACTGTAATTCTCATGGAAGAACAACAACATCCTGAAGGTCAGCTTAACATTGAGCTTTCAGAAGAAGTGGCAGAAGGAATTTATTCCAATTTGGCAATCATTACACACTCCAATTCCGAGTTTGTTGTGGACTTTATCAAAGTGATGCCGGGCGTTCCGAAAGCACGTGTGAAGTCTCGTATCGTTCTTACTCCTCAGCATGCCAAGCGTTTGCTTACTGCGTTGAAAGAGAATGTAGCCAAGTTTGAATCTGTTCACGGACCGATAAAAGTTGATAATGGCAATACCGCATTTCCGATGAATTTCGGAGGTCCAACAGCACAGGCCTGATACAACCTAGCATCAAATAAAACCCCGGTTTTCGAAAGAGAACCGGGGTTTTTTATTTCGTCTCTATCTGATATAAGTCATAGATTTCTTTGTACAGCTGGTCTATTTTTATCCTAATCTAGATTCCATGCTTATAAAAACGACTCCCTTCCAGATAAACCTTTTTGTATACGGAATGTGCATTTTACTGGGTTTACATTTCCCATTTCACCTTTCAGGCAAAGTTCCTTTTCGGACTCAATTCCCTGAATCACCGCTTATACAAAAAGTCTTTCCCAATCCACAGCAGGATCCGATAGCTTCTATTGCTGCTTCCATGATTCGGGTGCAAGGAGGTTCATTCCAGATGGGTTGTACGGCTGAACAGGGGGCTGAATGCACCCAAGATGAATTTCCTGTTCATCAGGTGACTGTTTCTTCATTTCGGATTCTTAAAACGGAGATCACTCAGGCTCATTGGTTTGCTGTAATGGGCATGAATCCTTCACAGAATAAGAGAAGTGATCAGTTTCCTGTTGAAAATGTCAGTTTTCAGGAAGTGGAACTATTTATTGAAAAGCTCAACAGTTTGACTGGAAAATCCTACCGTCTTCCTACAGAAGCCGAATGGGAATTTGCATCACGCGGTGGTCGAACCAATTGTGGTTATAAGTTCAGTGGCTCGTTTGATCCCTCCATTGCGGCGTGGCATGGGGGAAATAGTTTGGAAAAAAGCCATGTGGTTGGACTAAAACTGCCCAATGAACTTGGTCTCTTTGATATGAGTGGAAATGTATGGGAATGGTGTGCCGATTGGTACGGTCCTTACAACCCGGTTGCACAGAGTGATCCACGTGGACCATCTTCAGGAAACGAACGTGTCGTAAGGGGCGGAAGTTGGGCTGGAGCTCCCTGGTTTTGTAGATCAGCTATCCGGTATCACTATCTGCCGGCATTCAAAAGTCCTTTTCTAGGGTTTCGGTTGGTGGAAGATGTGGTAGAAGAGTGATTATTTTCATTGAGATTTAACAAATTTTCACATTGAAAGGTATGCATGCATAACAAATAATTTTTTAGGTTTGTTGTAATGAAGCCAAACGAAACGGTTGATTATAACATCAAAGCAGCCTGGCATGCGATACAACGAATGTATAATGCAGAAGCCTCGAAGCATAGCAGCACGGCTGCTGCTGGTTTTGTTTTATTGAATATTGATGCTCAAAATGGGACACCAGCAACCAAAATAGCTCCCTTGATTGGTCTTGAAACCCGAAGTTTAACGCGGATGTTGAAAAGCCTCGAGGAAAACAAGATCATATACAGAGCTTCAGATTCCCGTGATAAACGTCTCGTTCGGATTTTTTTAACCGATTTGGGTAAAGAGAAAAGAGAGGCAGCCCGTGAAACTGTTTTAAAATTCAACCACCGCATACGAGAACGCATTGCTCCCGAAAAACTCAGTATCTTTTTCGAAGTGATGAATGATATACTCCAATCAACCGATAACGGGAAAAACGAAATTGCATGAAACGACTTATCCGTAAAGTAGCTGTTCTTGGCTCAGGTGTTATGGGCTCCCGCATTGCCTGTCATTTTGCAAATGTTGGTGTAGAAGTGCTACTGCTCGACATCGCACCAGCTCAGGTAAATGAAGCCGAGCAACAAAAAGGATTAACCACTGAGCATCCGTCTGTTCGCAACCGCATCGTAAATGAAGCACTGGCATTCGCATTAAAATCGAAACCCTCTCCGGTATATTCCGCCGATGTGGCTAAACGCATCCGTACAGGGAATTTCACAGACGACATGAAGATCATTGCTGACTGTGATTGGGTGATTGAAGTTGTAGTGGAGCGGTTGGATATTAAAAAAATCGTCTTTGATCAGGTTGAAAAATACCGCAAACCCGGAACGCTCATCACCTCCAATACCTCCGGAATCCCAATTCAAATGATGAGTGAAGGGCGTTCGGATGATTTTCGCAAACACTTTTGTGGTTCCCACTTTTTTAATCCACCCCGATACCTGAA
>CALQRR010000113.1 GCA_943333015.1 Chitinophaga pinensis
CGCAAATCGGGAGTCAACTTAGCATCAAGGTAGATTTCAGCACTATCAAGTAAAGCCATTTGTCCTTCGCCAAATTTCTCATAGTGTTGTAAATATGCTCTGGCTATACTCACCCGATCTGGTTTAGGGTCATTGATACAACGCAATCCCTTGAACTTCTTACCGGTAACTTCGAGAGGTGCTTCAGGTTTCTTTCGAATAAAATGATCATGAATCCGAACATGCGGAATATCAATCGAGCCACTCAATGGCATATGACAGCTGATACAGTTATTTTGCTTGATTAGTTGTAATTCAGGCTTCTCTGAACACTTCGGATTGACCTCACCCGTATGACAGGATTTACATTTCTGAATAAAATAGTCATCCCCTGTTTTCTTAACACTCACGTGCGGATTGTGACACGTCACGCAGGTGAGCGCGTTTTTATAAGGCCGAAGTACATCCCGGTTGGCATTCCGTTCTTCCATTACCTGAAAGCACTGACTTTGTTTCAACCGATCGGCATGCGATGCCATGATAAAAGACTTTTCATCTCCCTCGTATGAGGGCAAATACACCTGCATCACTTCTTTCAATGCCATTCCAGGCTTAAAGTCAAAAAAAGACTTCCCTTCTTTTAGTACAGCATTTCCTTGAAGATGACAACGTTGACACAAATCAAACTGAAGATCTACTGGCAACTTTCCTGGATTTACAATGGTGTAGTCGATTGCTTTTGAAGTATCGACAAGAATTCCCTGTTGTTTTTCAGCAACGTGAATTTCCCCTGGACCATGGCAACGTTCACAATCAATGCCACCTGGTAAGCTCAGATACTTGTTCTCTGAACCTTGAAACATTTGAGGATAACCATTGTGACAACTCATACATTCCAGTCCAATCAATCTATCAAACCGCTGACTTTTACCCTTCTCAAATCCAGGAGGCAAATCCCACCTACCCGCTTGCGTGTAATAGGTAAGAGGCGCCTGAAACAAGTAGCCGTTCACCGAAAACAAATGCGAGTTGGTATGCTGCCCTGAACCAATCACATACTGTATTTTTTGCATGCGCTTATGCACAGTATCCGATCCGTTCAAGCGGTATTCGGTAATGAAAAGGGAATCTTTAATCCAGGATGGTGTATACCATAGATCAAGTTCCTTATCATAGACGTGATGTTTTTTACTGAAATCAGCGGCGCTTTTTGATCGCGTTGCAGAACCAAACGATTTCCCCATGCCCGTTTCTGAGAAGGAAGCATGAATTCCGGTATGACATTGCTTGCACGTTTCCATGCCTACATACCCCACAGTATCATTCAGATTCAGATACGTTAATGGAGCAGAGGCCTTTTCCGAGGAGGAGCAATAAAACGAGAAACAAGCGAATGCGATAATACCGCATATTGCCAGAAAGGATTTCACAGGGTACTTCTTTGAAAACAAAAATACCGGTTCATAGGTTGCCTTTTGCACTCATTTCGATTGAATCATCAACGAATAAAGCTGGAATTCATCTAATGTCTCCCAAAGTAAAAACCCTGCTTGTTCATACAGCTTGATACTAGCCAGATTGTCGGGCTTGATGTAGGCATATAGCTGCTCAATTTGCAACGTAGCAGCATGATCAACTAACATTTGCATGGCTTCCAGAGCAATGCCCTTATGCCGCCAATCGGGTAAAATCAAGATGCCTGTATTGGCCGTTTTAAAATCGGTTGATGCATCTGAGAGATCTATAAATCCCACGCCGGCTCCATCCACATCAATCACATAGCGATATTGACGGTGAATAAAGTAATCATGATTGGAATGGAGGAAGTCCTTCAATTCACTTTCCGAAGGATGTTCCTGAGTTGTATAGCGTTGATTTTCGGGATTCTGCTCGATCAGTAATAAAAGTTCCAGATCTCCCGGTTGTAATGGGCGAAGTATCGTATTCCGATTCATCATGAACCGAATATAAAACACAATCGCCAATGGATATCCATCGGCGATTGGTTTACGTTATAAATAAGTGTTATCAAACATGCACCGGCTTGAGAGCGTGCAGTTTTATTTTATTATACAAATCGGTTTGCTCCAACGGTTTCGTTACAAAATCATTCATGCCCGACTCCATTACCTTCTTTTTTGTTTCTGGAAAGGCATCCGCTGTCAAAGCGATTATCGGAATCTCCGGATTTCGAAGTCTGTTAGTTTTATCGCGGATGAAACTTGTTGCTTCATATCCACTCATCACTGGCATTTGAAGATCCATCAACACAAGAGCATAATCAGTATCCTTCAGCATATCAACAGCTTCAAGGCCATTGTTGGCAAAGTCCACTTTAATGTTCCATAATTCGAGCACCTGATGGGCAACAAATTGGTTCATGATATTATCTTCAACGAGCAAAACAGACATTCCTTTAAAATCCCGTTTTTCGAGTAATTCATTCGTTGCATCTTCTATGATGCTATTTTCTTCGCTGACACCTTTCTTGAAAGTCAAACGTACAGTAAATGTTGTGCCTTTGCCCATTTCGGAGTCCAGAGTAATTTCTCCCTGTTGCATTGTTACCAGCTGGCGCGTGATGGCCAATCCAAGTCCAGTTCCGCCAAAGCGACGGGTAATATCGGTATACGCTTGTGTATAGCTTTCGAAAACAGATGCGAGTTTGTCTTTCGGAATTCCAATACCTGTATCGATCACATCAAAACGCAATGCTGCAGAATCTTCACTTTCTTCAACCAAATCAACCAATAAGGAAACAGTTCCGTCTTTGGTAAACTTCACGGCATTACTCAAAAGGTTGAGTAAGATCTGATTCAATCGAAAAGGATCCCCCACAAGAAAATGAGGAACGCGATCACTCACATTAAATTTAAGATCAATTCCTTTTTCTTCTGCCTTGAAGATGAACGTTTTCTTGATCTCCTGTATCTTACCAACAATATCAAAATTCACTTCTTCGAATTCGATTTTACCGGATTCGATTTTTGAAAAATCAAGAATATCATTGATAATCACCAACAGATTGTCGGCAGAATACTTGATCGACTTTAAATTTTCAAGTTGTTTAGGCGTTAATTCCTCTTTTAAAAGCAATTCAGAAAGCCCGATAATGGCGTTCATTGGCGTTCTGATTTCGTGGCTCATGTTACTGAGAAACTCACTCTTCGCCTTAGCTGTTCGTTCTGCTTCAAATTTGGCTTCCAGAATTTCGCGTTCCGCTTTTTTACGTTCTGTAATATCCTGACCATAAATAGCAACTCCTCTAACTTTACCGAAATCATCCACAATGGGATTAAAATTCAGATCATAGTAGTTGGAGCATTGTTCCGGATCGCCAAATTCTTCGGTGATATTTATATGCTCTCCTACCAGTGCCTTTTGAAAGCAACCTAAAAGGATCGCCTTGTCTCTCATACGTGAAATATCATCCTGAAGCGGTTGACCCAGTTCAGGGAAATTTCCATATAAATTGACAATTGTCTTTTTAAAAGTTGTGTTAAAAGCCGTGTAACGGAGTTCGTTATCGACCGAAAAAATCATTGCTCTCGTACTCTCTAGAATGGTGTTGAGCTTATTGTTATTCTCCTTTAATGCACGTTCAGCCTGAGTTTTCTGAATCTGAATTTCGTTCAATCGTAAACCAGCACGAATCACTTTAGCGATGCTCTCAGCATTCACTTCATCTTTCGGGAAGTAATCGAACGCACCAGCTTTCATCATTTCTACGGCAATCTTTTCATCACCCTGTGAAGTCATGACTGCAATTGGAGCCATAACGCCCAGCTCTTTCATGCGTTTTAGAAGCATCAAACCATCCACTCCTGGAAGTTGATAATCAAGAAAGACACAGTCATATTCAACCTGAGTGATCTCCTCCAGCGCCTCAGATGCATTTTTACAATGCTTCAACGAGTAATTGATACCTGATTTTCTGAGGGCGCGCTCAAACGACATTGCGTCGATCTCATCGTCGTCAACCAGAAAAATGCGTGTAATAGATTCAGACATTGTGTTGGGTGAATTTTGTTGCAGTATTATTTCTCTTCAGAATCATCCTATAAGATGTGGCACCTATACGCGGGTAAAGAGTAATGGTTGCGTTTTAAATAGGATATTCACACAACGTCCAATAGTTTTTCAAGATAGAAACGGCACTTACAAAGCTTTCCATCGACAATGGCTTGAGAATATATCCGGCCACATTCAAATTGTATGCATCCACTTTGTCTTTGTCTTCATTGGAGGTTGTCATGATAAAGACACTGATATTTTTCAGATGATCGTCTTTTCGAAGTTCATGCAGAAATTCGATTCCTCCCATCCTAGGCATATTCAAATCAAGCAGGATAATCCGTGGAAGTGGTATCGGTTCATTTCCGTTACTCCCTCTTAACAATTGAAGCGCTTCAATTCCATTTCCAGCATGATACATGGGATTGGTCAGGTTGTTTTTTTGGAATGCGCGTTTAACGTTCATTACATCTACCTCATCATCTTCAATCAGAAGTATGTTTATTGTTTTTTCAGCCATTTTAGTAGGAGTTGAGTGGGTGTTTTAATGTTGTTTTTCATTGCCCTTTCGGGACGATTTAGTCTATTTGGACAATCGCTTTAGGTAACGTAAAGTAAAATGTCGATCCCTGATCAAGTTCACTTTCTAACCAGACACTTCCGCCTTTTTCTTCAACAATCTTCTTTACGATTGCCAATCCCACTCCTGTACTTTCAACAGTATCACGGGCTTGTAATGTTTGGAAGATTGCAAACACCTTTTCGTGAAACTGTGCTTCAATTCCGGGACCGTTATCTTGAACATAAAAACAATGCACGATTCCTCGGTCTTCGTAACCGACTTTCAGCGTCGGATTGGGGTTGTTGTTGTATTTGATGGCGTTACTGATAAAGTTTGAAAAAATCTGTTCAATTGCGACTTTCTCACCCTCGATCACTGGTAAATCTTCCTGGATCTGAATGGTGAAATTTTCAGGGGGTGATAAATTAGCAACCACATCTGCAATAAATGCATTCATCGGAATTGAAATAGTTTCCGCTTTCACTCTGCCAGCTCTGGAGTATTGTAAAATACCGTTGATGAGCGCTTCCATGCGATGAATCCTTCCTCGAAGCATGTCAAAATTTTTCTGAGAATCCGGCTCAAATTTATCATGCAGATCTTCTTCAATCCAAATAGATAAATTATTGATAGCACGTAAAGGAGCTTTCAGATCGTGCGAGACGATGTACGCAAATTGATCTAATTCTTTATTAATCTTCTCCAATGAACTGGCATATTCTTTCAGTTGAAGCTCACTGGAAACACGTTCAGTAACATCACGAGAATTAATCACCAATCCTGAAATTACAGGCAAACTTGATAAGTCATTTCCAATAGCTTCGAGATACGTCCATTTGCCATTTTTCTGAAGAAAGCGAAAAACAACGGGGGCTGGCGGAGCATCCGAACTACGCAGTTCTGAAACGGAACCAAGCACAATCTCAATATCTTCCGGATGAATAAAATCAAATGCATTTTTACCGATGATTTCCTCCGGCTGATATCCGAACATCCGATAAAAACTCGGACTCTCATATCGAACAATTCCATCCACTTCAAGGATGGATATAATATCTGACGAATTCTGAACAAGCGAACGAAAACGCTCTTCACTCTCCTCCAAAGCAATCTTGATGCTTCTTTGCTGTGTTACATCATTGATAATCCCCTGATGAAAAAGCACATTCCCAGACGAATCTGTTTCGATCACGGTTTGATCTTCCACCCAACGAACTTCTCCAGAACTGGTTAATATCCGGTATTCCTGATTATAACTGATTATTCCTTCAGCATTGAATGTTGCCACCTCGGTTTTTATCCGTTGCAAATCATCCGGATGAATGATGTTGGAATATAAAATACGTTTCGCAATAAAATCTTCTTCCGAATATCCGAATTGAATGATATTACTCGACACGTATTCAACAGGCCAA
>CALQRR010000114.1 GCA_943333015.1 Chitinophaga pinensis
CCAATACTGAATCCGGTCACGCGTGGTCCTTCGGGTGTTTTTTCCCGGGCAATGTTGATGTTTCCCCGACTGATGCGCTCAATGCTGCGGTAACCTGTTTCGGCCAGTCCGTCTTCTTTCATTTCCTGAAGCGGCGTTTCCACATCCACCCGGCTTTTACTCAAAAGCCCTTTCGCTTTGTTGAAGAGGTATTGTTTCGGGCTGATGTATTGTGGCTCAACTGCGGCAGTTGGTCCTTGTGGATGGAGGCTGATATTCTGTTCGGGGCTGATGGTCAGATAATCGAGCGGTAATTCAAATTCTTCAATGGTCTGTGGTTTCAATGAGGTTAATCCGGCAAAAGACGCACGCAGATTCACCTCCGGAATTTCAGCGGATGGTAACTGCTGGTTTTGTTTTTCACCTGAATTGTTTTTCCCCGGAGTTGCTGAAGAGCCATTTGTATTAGGGATGACCTGCGGAGCTGTGTGAGGCTTCACCGGGCGCACCTGAACGGACGTATCGGGTTGAATGCCCGCCAATCCTGTCCGGTTTTCGCGCTGTGTGTAAATTGAAAAAACACCGATGAGCAGGGCGATGGATGCAGCTGCGGCAATCCAACGGGTGTAAAATGGCAGCACACGTCCGCCGCCGGTTTGTTGGTAGAGCAATTCCTTGTGTTCAAATACGATGGTTTCCCGAGGCAGAACCGTTTTCCGGAATGCCTTCCAAGCATGCATCTGATCTGCATGTCCTTCTATGCTGTGTTCAAAGGCTGCTTTTTCCTGAGTGCTGAACAAACCTTCGAGTGCTTTTACTGCCTGGTGATCAAAACTACCTTCGGGCTCGAATTGCTTTTTCAGAGCATGCTTGGCACTGAATTCAATGTCGGGTTCCGGAGCGAAATAGGTATGCGCAAAGGCGTTGAACTCTTTTTTCCACTGCGGTTTTTGTTGCACTAAATGATCGAGCTCTTTTTTCTCCGCGGCAGAAATGCGTTTATCGTAAAATGCCAGACAGAGCGATTCAAAATGTGCTTTGACGGCCGGTTCCTCTTTGTGTAACAGCGGTTTTAGACCAGCGTCGGTTGGCGTTTCGGCAGGCAGCGTAAAATCCACTAGGCCGTCCAGATCTGCTTTCAGTTCCGGATGTTGTTCCAAAAACAGCAGCAGATCGGCGGTATCGCCTGCGCTGAGAGTGCCCTCGGCATAGTCGAGCAGCCAGGCTTCATAATTGGTAAAATCGATCTTTCTCATAGGACCACCTCCGCACTTACCAGATAATTCTTCAAAAACACACGCGCCCTGAAAATGTAAACCTTGACCTGACTTTCGTTGAGTCCGGTGATTTGGCCAATTTCTTCGTAGGAATATCCTTCATAGTCGCGCAGCATGACGACGGAGCGCTGATCTTCCGGCAGTTTTGCAATGGCCTCGTTGAGCACACGGCGCAAATCAAATTCCGGATCTTTGGAAGTCGATGGCACTAAGCGCAAGGAAGTATCGATAGGTTCTTGCCGTTTCTTTTTGCGGATCCGTTCCAGCATGATGCGGTAAGCGGTGGTAAAAAGATACGATTTCGCTTTTTCGAACGAAACCTCCGACGCTTTCAACCAGACTTTTTCGAACGTATCCTGAACCACATCACGCGCCTCGTCTTCATCCCGCATATTCTTGAGGATGAAGCGGTAGATGTTATCAGAAAACTGATCGACGCTTTTGTTGAATTCGGCTACTGTCACAATTCCGGGCTTTGTTGCTGGCTTAGAGGATTACCCCCAGCACGAAGTTACAGGGAATTGAATTTTTTTTCAATTGTTTTCGGATGTGCCTGTCGAAACAGTTCTGCAGGGATGCCGCATTCTACCCTGCCGATTGTAGTCACCGCGCGCGGTAAGGATAGCGCGGAATGGACGGCAGAGGCTGTTAAAAGAGGTTTTGTGTAGGTTTTATAAACGCTGCCTTGAAACAAACCGACCGTACATGGAGCAATAGCCTGTGCACCGCCCAAAATGGAAGTAAAAAAAATCCCGCAGAGACAGCATCCATGCAGGATTTTTGAACGAGCAAATATTATTTTACTTGCAGTGCCAAAGGATTGGCGAGGTTGGAATAGCTTTTCAGATCCATTTTAATGGACCCAACGAGCACCTCGGCTTGCAAGCGAACGGGAATACGGTTAAGGTCGTCGCTGACCCAGAGTGTGAGATCGTCTTCTTCTTTAAACACGCGTCCTTGCTGGATGAGCGGATGAATTTTGATGCATCGGATTTTACCTGCCCGGGTATTGATGGTTTCCCGTCCGATCAGTTTGATTTTCATGGGAAACACTTCCTCGTCAAAAAAGGTTTGGATGGTAATCACATCGCCCATTTTTACACCGTCGAGATTCATATTCCGGGCATAATAAAAGGCCGAAAGGATGTCGTGGGTTGAAGCCGGAATGGTGAATCGTTTTCCGCTGGTGCTGCGGGCGGCATCGGAACCATCGCGGCGCACGTTGACCGAATTTTGTGTTTGGTTGAAGGTGTAATCCTGGTTGATGATAAACCCGCCTTCATCTACCCGACGCATAAATAAATGAGGCAGGAGCGTTTGCTCGTCGATGTAGGAATCGTACCGATCGCGCACTTTGTAAAACCATTCGAAGGCACTGCGTGATTTGCCGGTGCCAACCAGGTGAAAAGTGTTGTGATTGTTAAACCGGAGCGAGTCCGGAGCAATGGTAACGGTTGCTTCACCAGCATCCATCAAACCGTAATGCACCCTGTAAGTTAGTACCTCACCACGCTTGAAAGCTTGATTTCCAGATGGTTTAAGGGGTTGTGCCGAAAGCGTTCCGAGGAGAAACACGGAAAGGAACAGGAGTCTGCTTTTCATTCACAGTATTTTGTGGCTGCCTTTCAAACGCTGTGCCATGCGTCTTTATTGGTCAGACAATCACCTCGGCCTCAAATTCCTTTTCGAAACAGGAAACAAATTGCTTGGTAATCACGTCCATGGTTAATGGCGCATCTGGAACTTCAGCAGCCATGCTGGTAACGGCTTTGTCGGCAATGCCACAGGGAACAATGTATTTAAAATAAGCAAGATCGTTGATGACATTGAGCGCAATGCCATGCATGGTCACCCAGCGACTGCATTTAACGCCCATGGCACAAATCTTCCGAGCGTTTTCGGAATCGGGCTCTATCCACACGCCGGTGAATCCGGGAAGGCGTCCGCCGCTGATGCCGTGAAGTTGCAGCAGTTGAATGACGGTTTCTTCGAGTTTGCGCAGGTAGAGATGAATGTCGGTAAAAAAATTCTCCAGATCGAGCAGCGGATACACAACGAGTTGTCCCGGACCATGATGGGTGATATCACCACCGCGGTTAATTTTATAATACGTGGCTCCGAGTTCTTGAAGCTCATTCGAATTGAGCAACAGATTTTCTTCGGTTCCGCTTTTCCCTAATGTGTATACAGGCGGATGCTCACATACAAGGAGGTAATTAGGAACAGGTGCAGGAATCTCCGCTTCACGATTAGCCAGTTTCAGGGCAACCGTTTCTGCAAAAAGTTTCTCCTGAAAATCCCAGGCAGCCTTGTAATCAATCAGCCCCAGATGGATGAGTTGTACCTGCCTGTTGGGCTGCGCATAGGTCATTGCAGATTGGCCAATTCGTTTTTGAGCCGGTTAATGACATTGATTTCGATAGCGTCCACATTGCGTTCCACAGAAGCAAACCAGCTGATCCAGTCACCCAAGTTGATCCACCACAACATCCGTTGCACCGGAGATTCGCCTTTGGAGTGAAGCACAATGGTTTTACCAGCAAGATTGTAAACGATGCCTTTGCAGATATCCATCCGCTTGGCGGTGCGGTAATATTCATCGCTGTTGCGCAGAAAAATAGCAGCAATTCTTGGGGCTTTATCCACCCAGCCAACCAGTTCGTTGTGATTCATTTCGGGAACCACATGATGCCAGCACAGCATTTTTGAATTCTCATTGAGCTGCTGACGAAAACGAATGGCGATGCCTTCGTAACCAATACTAGTATAAATAACCGGTTGACTGTAAGAGATTGCCCGTGCGATGGATTCGGCTTCATGCAGAATTTCAGTAGCATGCGTTTCCAACAGGGTTACTCCAGCTTCAATTTCCGCCAGGAGCCCTGTGGCAATTTCGAAATGTTCTAAAATACCACAGAGCTGCGTTAAGGAATATCCCAAACAAGCCCGTGGCGGATTTCCTCCAGGAATAATAATAGCATCAAATCCATGCTTTTGAGCAATTGCTAACACTTCGCCACCGGAAGTCACACACACAATCATCGCCTGTTGACTGATAGCCGCCTGCATGGCCTGGAGTGTTTCTTCGGTATTTCCCGAGTAAGATGAAATAATAACAAGCGTTTCGGGTCCTACCCAAGCCGGAATCGAATAATCTTTCGAAACCTGAACTGGAACTGCCGATTGCGGTGTACAGAGTTCTGCCACAATACTCCCCCCAATGCCTGAGCCACCCAAACCGCTTATCAACACAGCCGAAACCTTCCGTGGCAATGGCTTTAGTTCAAACGCTTTAAAAATGGCAAGTGCCTCGCGCACCTGTTGGGGAAAACCGGCAATCAACTCTTTCATACTAAAGGAAAGTTAAGGCTGCTAAATTACGTCCATTTCGCAGATCTGAATGCTGCCGAATCGCCATTTGAACAGATCTGTCAACAGGTGAAATGTTGATAGCTGCTTACGATTTTGATTTTTAGGGCGTGTCGCGGGTGCCTCTGCGCCAAGCTCCGATTCAACCGCACCGGCGTTCTTCGGGGTGCGCTGCGCTTCCGTGCCGCCTCAAAAAGCGGCACCGCTCCTGCGTCGCGCCCTACGCATGCCTCACGCAGCATCCCGTTTGAACTCAGTTTATCGTGCTGATTACATTTCGATTACAATATTTATTTCTCCCCTGTGTAACCAAAGTCATCCGAAAATGCACTTACCTGCAAACGCTCAAAAAACCCACTATGAAAACGCTTCTTTCACTGCTGCTTGTAACTGCTTTTGGAATTCAAATCGGTTCAGCCGCCACTTCCGACGACAAGAATTCAACCCGAATCAGAAAAGAACTTTCGCAATTGTTCAACGAACGTCAGGCCGATCGCCCAACCTTAAAAGGGTCTGTGATTGCATTGGTACAAGTCGATTCTGTAGGAAAAGGCGCCATCCTTGAAATGGATTCCGAAGAAGTGGTTCTTCAGGAATACGTGAAAAAACAAGTCGAAGCGCGCCATTTTCAAAATCTGAAGAATGAAACCATCCGACTGGTGGTGGACTTCCGTAATTAAGCATACCCCCGTTCTTTATATTTCCACGTGAAAGCCGTGCTCAGAAATGGGTGCGGCTTTTTATTTTCACTAAGATTAGGGATTGTCTGCCGGTGTTGTTAAGCTGACATTTATAGCGTCTGAATTTTACACGATGAAAAAAGCGCTACTCTACGTCCTGATTGCCTTTCAGGGGTTTCTCCACGCACAGATGAATCAGGTTTGGCATACCGACCGGGCATTAAGCTTAAACTTTAACGATTCCTATATGCGAATCGTCGGGAACAATGTTTACACACATACGACCCTATTTGAAGGTAGTTCTTGGCAATCGGCCCAATCGATTACAACTGATGGCCAAGAAAATTGGTACATGGAACATGATCAATTTAATGCGTGCAGCAATTGTGGAAATGCAGGTGTCGAATCGGTAGCTATTGCGTCCAATGGCGATGCATATGGGGTTGGTTTTCAACCAGCCGCTCCGTTTGGAGGAAGGTATGTATACAAAACCGATGCGAATGGCGATTTGATTTATGCTGAAGAATTATTTACATCCACATTTTCGGGAGAATTCAATGATGTGAAACTTTCGGTTGATGAAACAATCCTCTATGTTACTGGTGATATGTATGCCGAAGCGTATACCACCATTGTACCCCATTTATTTAAAATAAATGC
>CALQRR010000115.1 GCA_943333015.1 Chitinophaga pinensis
TGAGTTTAGCTTTGAATGTACGATTGGTGATGGCATTAGCTTGACGCAGAAGAGCAAATACGAATACAAATCGGGTGATAGTTTTATGTATTTCAAATTGAATGCAGATGGAGAACTGGTCTATACCCGCTTTGAGGAGCAAGGAAATTACGGCACTTATTTTACAGGGCGATCGATTGGACTTGATCCGAATGGCGAGTCGCATATCATTGGTTTTTACACCGATACGATTCAACTAAATGGTTTTTTCCTGCCGGGAATTTCGCGAACGAATCAGATGTTTTACAGTAGATGGCAAGAAGATACATTACTGGAACTTGAGAATGTAGGAAATAGTAATCGACACGGGTTTAGTCCTACACGCATTGGATTTGGACCTACAGGGCAATTTGCTGTTGCAGGAATTTTTAATGATAAAAGCTGCTCTATTGACATTCAAGGAAAGGAAAGGAAATTTGGAAAATACGAATATGGAAATGCCACGTTTGTGTATGGGGGAAGTATTCCTGTATTCAGAAAAAAAGAGCCTTCATTATTGGCAACAAAGTCGATTCGTATCAATCATTTAGAAAACCTTAAGCCATTGTTAGCCTGTTTAAAACCAGCAGAAAGTAGCCTTCCTAATATCTGGTTTCCAACAACCGATTCCATTCCTTCGCGACAAAGTTGGTTGAGCGAATCGCCCTGTGGAAGAGAGGTTGTTCAATTAGAAGCAAGTCTTTATCCTAACCCAAGTGCTGGGCAAGCAACCTTAAAACTTATTGGAATGTTGGGCGGACAAGTCCAGTTGGATGTGTTTTCGGAAAACGGAACATTGCTTTTATCGCAGCGATTGACAGTGCCAAGTAACGAGTATTTACAAGAACTGAATTTGAGTTCAGCAGCACCCGGAATTTACTTTGTGCGTATTGTCCATGGCGGATTTGAGAAGGCGATACGGATGGTGAAGATTTGATGGAATCCGCAAAAGCGATAGCAGCAAGTAGCGCCTGAAAGGACTACTGCGGATAGCGCGGGCCGCCCGCGATGCTGGATGGTTAAAAAATGTGTTTGCGGCTTTGCCCAAAAAATTCAACCAATTGGCGCTGTGGACTTTCAATGCCAAGGAATTTGATTCAAAAAAAGGACGTTCCGTGCATGTTGATTAACGTTGGAGGTAAATCAACTGTTTGAAAGAGAAATCCCCCTCGAATTAAACACCCGGAGAGCATAATATGGCAATGCCAGAATCATTAACGAGAATTCGTTCTTTATCGGCATTGGCAAAATAGAGATGTTCGAAAGACGCATTGGCCATGATGGCGATCATGTCAATTTGATTTTGTTCCGCAAATAATAACGTTTGTTTTGCGAAACCAAAGGAGACCACATTTGTTGGCTCATTCACTACCGTGAAGACGATTCCTTTTTCTGTGAACAACGATTCTGTTTCCTTTTTATTAAGAACGAGTTGATCATTTTGTTCTTCCTGAGGTCTTTCAATGGAGTAAATAATCACTTCGGCAGCGGATGCTTTCGCAATGAGAGCAACGGCTTCAGTCAATGATTTGTAATCGGGATGAGAGCCTACGGGTAGAAGAATTTTTTTAAAGTGGGTAATGGGTGTCGTTTTTTTCTGGACCACCAAACTGGGACAGCTATTCCCCTTTAGTAGACGAAGAATATCTGCTCCAAAAAGGTTTTGCCGTATTCCCTGCGCGCCATGGGTTCCAATCACCATGAGCTGCATGTTTTCGTTTGTTGCCGTTTTATTGATTGTTGAAAAAACCGGCCCCTGTAGCACCGATGCTTGTGATTCGACACCCTGTTCTTTCAAGGAATTGACGATTTCCGCCAGCTTGGTCATTTGTTGGTCAACCATTTCTGATTGCGCAACATGAAGCAAATTTAAATTTACCTGAAATGCATCATTCAATAATGCTGCTTGTGCAACGGCTAATTCAGAAGCCTCTGTAAAATCAACAGGAATGAGAATATTGAGTGGCGATTTTGTCATAGGATGGATGGCTTAATCAATGGTCGCAATTACTTTTAACTCAATTGCAATAGGAGTTGGAAGACAATTGATTTCAATCGTGGTGCGGCAAGGAAGATTGTCCTTGAAAAATTCGGCGTAGATGCGGTTATACGTTGGGAAATCGGCTTTCATGTTGGTAAGAAAGACCGTTACATCCACGATTTTATCCCAAGATGAACCACAATCTTCGAGGATAAAACGGATGTTGTTAAATACCGAACGGCATTGGGTTTCGATGTCGTAGCTGGTAATTTCGCCTTGCTCGTTCAACTCCACGCCGGGAATTTTCTTGGTTCCCCGTTCACGCGGTCCAACACCAGAGAGAAAAAGCAAGTTTCCAACACGGCGTGCGTGCGGATACAAACCAACTGGTTCGGGCGCTCGGGAAGAATTGAGTTTGTCGGAAGTGGACATAGCGGGAAACTTAAGTCTGCGAAATTAAGAGGAATTTCCCGAAGAGAGTCACCCATTTTTAGCGCCTACGACCTAGTGTTTGAACATCCATTCCTTCATTGAGATCTTAAAGCCATGGGGAAAAGCGAAAGGAAAACTGGGAACATGAGCCTGTTGAGCGTTTGTAAACAGACGATGCAGGAGGCTTTCTTCGGAGTGAATTTCTAGTCTGAAGCAGGTAATAGAATAAGGCGCAAAACATTTCGGTATGAATTTTAGATTTACCCCGTCTTGACGTTTGTAATTTCCTATTTTTGCGTCCCTGATAATACAAAGGGGAATTAGCTCATTTGGCTAGAGCGCTTGCCTGGCAGGCAAGAGGTGACCGGTTCGAATCCGGTATTCTCCACAAAAGCAACACAATCGTGTTGCTTTTTTCATTTATGCTAGAGCGTCCCGATTTTACATCGGAAGGTGACCAGTTCGTCCCAATAGCTATCGGAACCGGTATTTTTCAAGATGGCGATCAGAATGTGCTCGCTTTTTCCTTCCTTTAAAACACATGATTCCCCCCTTCATTCTAACGCCGATAAGCGACGCGCCGGTCGTGTCCCAAACTCCCGTGAGTGGGGGCTCGATCAATGAATGCTTTCACGTGAAGCTGTGGGATGGTCAAGCATTTTTTCTCAAACGTAACACCCTTCAGGAATTTCCGGGGATGTTTGATACGGAGAAAAAAGGCCTGGAAATGCTGGCACAATCGGGAGCTCCCACGCCGCACGTGTTGGCCGTTTGGGAAGACGCGACGCATCAGTTTTTGCTTCAGGAATTTCTTGAACCGCACCCATCAACTCCATCTCAATGGGAATCGGCAGGTGAACATTTGGCCCGACAGCATCGCACGTCATCCAGTTCTTTCGGGCTCGATCATACCAATTACATGGGCAGTTTGATGCAGCGCAATAATTTCTGTGACAGTTTTCAGGAATTCTTCATCGTCTATCGTTTGGGAGATCAGATACGCATCGCGCGCGATTCCAATTTGCTCGAATCCTCCCATGTGAAGGCATTTGAACGGCTGTTTCTTCGGCTCGAAGAACTTATTCCAACGGAGAAACCGGCACTCATACATGGCGATTTGTGGACGGGTAACGTGCATGAGACACCAACTGGAATTTACTTTATCGATCCATCCGTTGCGTTTAATCACCGCGAAACAGATCTTGCCATGACGTTCCTTTTTAATCCCTTGCCCGAAGCATTTTACCAGAGTTATGACGCATCCTTTCCGCTCGAAAAAAAATGGAGAGAACGCGTTCCGATTTTCAATTTGTATCCCTTATTGATTCATGTGAATTTATTTGGACAAACGTATCTCCCTGCGATTCAGTCGACTTTAAAACGCTTCTAAGTACTGGTTTTCAAAAGCGAAATTTTGCTTAGGTTCGACCTATGAACTGGAGCAGCATTTTCCGTAAAAAGAGCATCGAAAAAATACTCAGCGATTCCAACAACCGGGAACATGGTCCGGCCTTGGTCCGAAATCTGACATTGCGCGATCTAACGTTCATGGGTATCGCCGCCATTATTGGAGCTGGGAGTTTCAGTAGTTTGGGACAAGCGTGTTTTTCGGGTGGTCCGGGTGTGGTGATTCTCTTTATTATCTGTGCGGTTGCCTGCGGATTTACAGCCTTGTGCTATGCCGAATTTGCTTCCCGGGTTCCGGTTTCAGGAAGTGCATACACGTATGCCTATGTTTCTTTTGGTGAAGTCTTCGCTTGGATTATTGGCTGGGCTTTGTTGATGGAATATTCGATAGGAAACATTTATGTGGCCTTTTCCTGGAGCGGTTATTTCACCAATCTACTGGATGGCATTGGGGTGCATTTACCCGAATGGCTTACGATTAACTACCAAGCAGCATCGAGCGCTTTTAAAGAGGGGAAAGTTGGCGAGGGAATGAATGCCTGGCTTCATGCACCTCAACTGGGAAGCTTGCGTATTATTTTCGACATGCCAGCGGTATTGGTCAATGTGCTTATCACGTCGCTCGTTTACATTGGGGTGAACGAAACCCGTCGTGTGAGCAATGCCATGGTCATTCTCAAGCTGGCCATTGTGCTGCTGGTGATTGTGGTGGGTGCGTTTTATGTAGATATCGATAACTGGACGCCATTTATGCCGAATGGATTCGGTGGTGTGATGGGTGGAGCAGCAGCGGTTTTCTTTGCATACATTGGTTTTGACGCGGTTTCTACATTGGCCGAAGAAGCTAAAAATCCACAGCGTGATCTTCCCAAAGGAATGATGTATTCGCTGGTGATTTGCACCGTTGTCTACATTCTTCTGGCACTTGTGCTCACGGGTATGATTGGTTATAGCCAACTTGGTGTGAGCGATCCGTTGGCGGAAGTCTTCAAACTCAAAGGAGTAAAATGGATGCTTTACATTGTATCCATTGCAGCCGTTGTTGCCATGACCAGCGTATTACTGGTGTTTCAATTAGGACAACCACGTATCTGGATGAGCATGAGTCGCGACGGTCTTTTACCCAAACGTTTCGCCAAGATTCACCCGAAATATAAAACGCCGGGCTTCTCCTCCATCGTGACAGGATTAGTGGTTGGTATACCGATCTTTTTTACCGATGAGCAATTCGTGCTCGATTTTACGTCCATCGGAACACTGTTCGCTTTTTTGCTTGTCTGTGCCGGTGTATTGATGTTGCCACCAAAAGACAAGAGCATCCCGCATGTTCAAAAAACATTTCGCTTACCTTATATCAATGGGAAATGGATTGTTCCAATGCTGGTGTTAAGTTCTGCATTATCGCTTTGGAAATGGGCCCCCGAATATGTAGGCAGTCAATTGGAAATCACTGGCGACAATGCAGCCAATACCATTCCGATGCTGGTTTTTATGGTGTTATGTGTGGTGATGTCGGTGATGAGTTACAAGCGGAATCTATCGTTGATCCCCGTTTTAGGTGTGCTCTCTTGCACCTATTTGCTCACCGGAATGGCCGCATCCAACTGGATTTGGTTTGGTGTATGGCTATTGATCGGCTTAGTCGTATATCTGCTTTACGGTGCAAAGCATAGCAAATTGGCGAAGGCAGCTAAATCGTTGAGCTAAAAAGCTGCGTAGACGGAAGGTTTCTCCAAAGCCGCGCATCGAACGCCATGCAGATATTACGGACAAAGCCTTTTCCTTTCTCTGTGACGTTCAGTTTGAACGGTTCACGAATGATCAACCCATCGGCTTCCATTTCGCCTAATCGTTCCAATCCTTCATACCACGCCTCGGTTTGTAGCCGTGTGCAAGACCAATCAGTTTGGAAACGGCACATTAAGTTGGTGATGTGCTCGCGGATTATTTTGTCTTCTCGGTTAAGTAAATGTCCACGAAAAAATGCCCATTCGTTTTTAGTGACGCGGGCGATATACTCCTCCACCTTTTTCTCATTTTGAATATACGCCGTGCCGCAATCGCTGATGGACGACATCCCAAGACCGATCAAAAGTTCACTTTGTGTGGTGGTGTAGCCCATGAA